>NZ_JAPHPY010000069.1:0-21230 GCF_026241575.1 Vibrio sp. Sgm 5 | reverse complement strand
ATATGGTTCACCTCGTTCTGAGAGCCTACTCTAAGCGTAGGGCTTGAGAGTGAGGCGGACCATATAATTAGCCCCGACACAATCGAGTTTCGGGGCTTTTTGTTGTTTGCTATCTAACAACTAGTTCGATGACAGCTTGTAACGGTCGTCGATAACCGTCACTTCAGGGAACGATTTGCCCGCCTTCATCGCTTTCTCTGTTTCTTTCTTCACAGACTTATCAATCCAGAAGTTTGAAATATCCATTGGGTGCAAAATCCATTCGGTATTTTTTGTCATCCCATTCTTAGGAATCTTAACCCAACGCCAATGGGCATCACGTGTGTAAGGGACCATGTAACCAGGAACAATGACGTTTGCATCACCGATGTATTTTTGGATCTGACGAGACAAGTCGTAGCGTTTTTGTTGTTCAAACTCATTATCATACGCTTCAATTAGCTTATCTAGCTCTGGGCTGCTGTAGTTTGTATGTGCATTAGTTTGAGGCTTATTCGCATTATCTGAGTGGAAGTATTCCCAGTACGCAGGGATCTCACCAGAGCCCATATTCAAAAATGCTAGTTGGTGCTTCTTCTCCAGAATGTATTTAAACGCCGAAGAACCATCAACAAGGTTTAAGGTAAACTCCAAACCTGCCAACTTCGCTTGCTCTTTTAAGTACGCAATACGTGGAGTGTGTGAGTTGTAACCGTAGGTAATCGCAAAACTCAAACGCTCACCTTTATCATTGACGCGGATACCATCCGAACCCATTTTATCAAAGCCGGCTTTCTCGAAATGTTTTACTGCCTCTGCAGCATCAAACTTCGGTGGTGTGTTGCTTGGATCATCATACTCACCGTGGCCAAAACCAAGACCATGTGGCTTACGAGAGTAGTCACCACGCATTATGTTTGCGATCATACCGTCGTAGTCTGTTGCTGCCATCACACCTTTACGCACTTCTAAGTTGTCTAGCATCGGCATTGCCGTGTTCATCCACAGGCCACCCGCCCCCTGAGGCGACTGGTTGAAGCCCCAGTATTTTTGTACATAGCCTTTCTTGTACACTTCACTGTCTGTTTTATCATGCCAGAAGTTAGGTAACACCATCTCGAAGTAGTCTAAATTGCCCTTCTCGAAGTGCTTCATTGCGATGTCTTCATCACGAATCACGGTAATACGAACCTTGTCTACATTGTAACGATTTTTGTAGTAACGGTTGTTATAACCCCACCAATCTTCACCAACGTGTTTAAACGTCACGCTCTTACCTTTTTTTACTTTATCAATGTAATAA
This sequence comes from Vibrio sp. Sgm 5, assembly GCF_026241575.1. Classification (NCBI taxonomy): domain Bacteria; kingdom Pseudomonadati; phylum Pseudomonadota; class Gammaproteobacteria; order Vibrionales; family Vibrionaceae; genus Vibrio; species Vibrio sp. Sgm 5. Next base: position 19,948 of record NZ_JAPHPY010000069.1, on the reverse strand, counting down.
GGTGCCGCGGTAGGCTCTGATTTGAAGTTGAACTTACGAACAAAGTTGTCCGGCATACCATCTTTGTTTTCATCTTTTTCCCCTTCAAAAAAGTGCTCTGGGCGAGGCTGAAAACCATTACTTGGCATGTTGATCAGAACCATCAAAGCATCTTGGCTCTGTTCCACAGCAAGGTTTACTTGGATGGTGTAGTCATCGATTTTCTCTACGCTTACAATGCTTGTTTTAAAGAAATCGTTGTACCACGGATCAATGATGTCTTCTGACGTGTAGTACTTCATCATAAACACGTAATCATCGGCGGTTATCTTCTCACCATCGGACCATCTTGCCGTCTCATCTAACTTGAAATAAACGGTTTTGTTGTCATCGCCAAATGCCCATTCCTTAGCAAGTTGGGGAATCCATTTACCCGTATCAGGATGGCGCTGAGCGAGTTTAGGAGTGCCATCCATTAAGTATTGGCGAAGACCAGAGTTCGCATCAGGACCAACACTGCGTAACGTTTGAGGGAAGCTTCGGATAAAAGTACGGTATGTTCCACCTCGTACCGCTTCTTCTGAAGCAAACAGAGGCTCATTATTGTTTGAAATCCATTCTACCTCTGCTGGTAGCTCAGCTGCGCTAACTTGAAAGCTGGTTGCCATCAAGGTTGCCAGTGCTGCAAATGGCAGGGTTTTTATCATTGTATTCTTCCTTGTTGTGTTTACGCGGTAAGACTGATGGAGCGACAACAAGTGAATCTCGGAGAGGCTATGCCAAGGCACAGTAAAGGAAATAATAAGCGCTAATACCAAGTGAATTCCTGTCCACTTTACGTATTAATATCAGAGAGTTTCACGAGGTCATCCTAGACCTTACAACGCAGTGAATGCATCAACCTCATAGTATTCGTTACACATTTGTAACGCAACCCATCCATAACACATGCTTGCAATTTCACATCATCACAGCGAGTTATGTTACCAAAGTGTGATCGTAGCAGTCCTATCGCCTAATCTAACACTATCCGGCGATATTCAATTCAAGCTTACACCTCAGATTTTCTGTGTTAAAAAAAACAAAAAAGGTGAAGCACTTTCACTTCACCTTTCCATCTTCCATTTCAACAATGTTTACATATTCGCCAAACTTTCGTTGATGGATTTAAGCACTGCTGCTGGGTCGGTAGCTTGTGTAATAGGACGACCAATCACTAGGTAGTCTGAGCCTGCTTGAATCGCATCGACTGGTGTCATAATACGACGTTGGTCGCCTTGTTCAGAACCTGCTGGGCGAATCCCAGGAGTAATGAGCTTAAACTCTTTACCAAGCTCACTCTTAAGCATTGAAGACTCTTGAGCTGAACAGACTACGCCGTCTAGGCCAGAGTTCTTAGTTAGCGTTGCAAGGCGGACCACCTGCTCCTGAGGAGCCACGTTTAAGCCAATTCCAGCCAAGTCGCTTTGTTCCATACTGGTCAGTACCGTTACACCAATCAATAACGGGCGATCTGTACCATACGGCTCTAGGATTTCACGCGAAGCAGCCATCATACGCTCACCACCGCTTGCGTGAACGTTTACCATCCATACACCCAACTCAGCGGCTGCTCGCACGGCTTTTGAGCACGTATTCGGGATATCGTGAAATTTCAGGTCTAGGAACACAGAGAACCCGCGTTTATGAAGTTCACGTACGAAATCAGGACCAAATAGTGTAAACATTTCCTTGCCCACTTTTAGGCGGCATGACGCAGGATCAATTCTATCTACGAATGCAAGCGCATCAGCTTGGTTATCATAATCTAGTGCGACAATAACTTTTTGGTCGATCATTTCATCTCCTAACTATTTTTGGTTCTTATCAAATAAAGCTTAAAAAAATGCAGCGGACAGAAACTCTGCCAGCTGCATTAAAATTATTCACCGTCCAATCCGCGGATTGGCTTGATCGTCCCCCATCCTTTACAAGATGGACAATGCCAGTAAAGGGAATGGGTTGAGAAGCCACACTTCCTGCATCGGTAATGTGGCTTCACTTTTAACTGTTCACCAACCATGGCTTGCAGTGTCGATAGACTGTCCTTTGCACGACCGTCTTCTGCTTCTGCAATATGGTAATCAATAAGACGGTAAAAGCCTTTCATGGTTGGGTTTTTCAGTAGTTGTTTCGTCAACAGCTCTTGCGCGGCACCAACGCTCTCATGATGCGCGACAAGTTGCGCCAACATTAATTCGGACGATACACCCGCCTTTTTATCGATACAGGCACGTAAGAATTCTACGAGTTCATCTTCCTGACCTAAATGGTGATAACACTCAGCAATCGTTGGTAGGACATCACTAATAAAGTCTTTATCTTGCTCAAGCACACCTGTCAGGTACTTGATGGTGTGTTGGTAATCTTCTGACTCTAAATACACCCGGCCAAGGGCAATACTCGCACGAACACATTTAGGGTCTTCTGACAGTGCTTTCTTGAAATGTTGAATCGCTTTACTGGTGTGACCATCGGCTTGGTCAAGCATGGCTAACTCACACCAGAAATGTGCAATGTTGGCACGAATACGAGTGCGCTTCTTACCCATCTTCGCCAACTGGTTTGCGTAATGAATGGCTTTTTCCCACTCACGCGTTTGTTGGTAGATGGTGACAAGTTGCTGAAGTGCACTTTCACGATGGTCTGGCTCTTCCACTAACTGTTCAAAGATTTTTTCTGCACGGTCTAAGAAACCAGAGGCCATGTAATCTTTAGCGAGCTGTTGAAGCGCGAGATTTTTCTGGTCTAGCGTGAGGCCAGAACGAGAAATGAGATTTTGGTGGATTCGAATTGCTCGGTCGACTTCACCACGAGAACGGAAAAGATTACCCAACGCTAGGTGAGTATCTATCGTTTCGTTATCAACTTGGAGCAATTCAATGAAGTGGTCAACCGCCTTATCTGATTGATCAGATAGGAGCAGGTTAAGACCCGTCACATACTGACGGGATATCTGATGAGATTGCTTCTGCTTGTCTTGCTGAGCGCTACGGTGGCCCATGTACCAACCATAGGCGGCGGCTATTGGCAATAACAAGAAGAGTAGTTCAAGCATTAAAGTTAAGCCTTATCCTTATGCCTGTTTTTCTACTGCTGGTTTTGCAGGTTGTTCTGCTTCAGCGGGCTCATACTTTTTAAGTTTCTTTTTCAGACGACGCACTTGCAGTTGAGTTTTGAACTGAATGCTAGCAAAGATAACCCATGCTATGCCAAAACCAACGACAAACACTACACCCAGCAGGGTTGATAAGTGGAACTCACCTTTCGCCAGAAGATAATTAAAGGTTACGATCTCTTGGTTTTGAGAACCTAAAGCCAGTGCAATTAAAAAGAGAGCTAAAACAGCAATGATTTTTATAATTTTCATGTTACATCACCCTTCGAGGAGTAAGTAGGTAAGATTATGCAGTAAAATGTTTCTTCAGACCATGTATATTACCAATAATCTAGTTATAAAAAAGCGGCATACACGAGAGTATGCCGCTTTTTCAAACTAATAAGAGAGCCTTAGCTATCCATATTTACGCGTTCACGAAGCTCTTTGCCTGGTTTGAAGTGAGGAACGTATTTACCCTCTAACTCCACCTTGTCGCCCGTTTTAGGGTTGCGACCTACGCGAGGCTCGCGGTAATGAAGAGAAAAACTACCAAAGCCACGGATCTCAATACGGTCACCGGTCTCTAGTGTAGAGGCCATGTGCTCTAAAATATCTTTTACAGCATCTTCTACCTCTTTCGCTGATAAATGTGTTTGCTCAGCGCAGAGTCTTTCAATCAGTTCAGACTTAGTCATAGTTGCCCTCTTTGAGTATCTTTATCACTCATTATAGTAAGTAATACTAATTCCAACAAACACTTGCTATCAATTCTAGACAATTTTTACACAAAATGTGCAATCAAAAAATGTCTTTTTTTAGCATAGTTTATCAACATTAGTATTACTACTTAGTTTATAGCAAGCATAAAAAAGGAGCCTTGCGGCCCCTTTTTAGCTTAAGCGAGTAAATTATTCGCCTTTAGCAGCTTTGAAAGCGTCAGCCATTGCATTACCAAAAGCAGCTTCGTCTTGCTTGTTGATAGATGCCATTGCTTCTTGCTCATCAGCTTCATCTTTAGCTTTGATAGATAGGTTGATTACGCGGTTCTTACGGTCTACACCTGTGAACTTCGCTTCAACAACATCACCAGCACTTAGGATTAGAGAAGCATCTTCTACGCGATCGCGTGATACTTCAGAAGCACGGATGTAACCTTCAACGCCTTCTGCGATTTCAACTGTAGCGCCTTTAGCGTCAACAGCAGTTACAGTAGCGTTAACTAGAACACCTTTCTTGTTGTCAGCAACGTAAGCATTGAATGGGTCGTTTTCCATTTGCTTAACGCCTAGAGAAATGCGCTCACGCTCAGCGTCTACTGCTAGAACAACTGCAGAGATCTCGTCGCCTTTCTTGTACTCACGTACAGCTTCTTCGCCAGCAACATTCCAAGAAATGTCAGATAGGTGAACTAGACCGTCGATGCCGCCTTCTAGACCGATGAAGATACCGAAGTCAGTGATAGACTTGATCTTACCAGTAACTTTGTCGCCTTTAGCTTGTGCTTCAGCGAATGACTGCCATGGGTTAGCTTTACACTGTTTCAGACCTAGAGAAATACGACGACGTTCTTCGTCGATCTCAAGAACCATAACCTCAACTTCGTCGCCAACATTAACAACTTTAGATGGGTGGATGTTCTTGTTAGTCCAATCCATTTCTGAAACGTGTACTAGACCTTCAACGCCTTCTTCGATTTCAACGAAGCAGCCGTAGTCAGTTAGGTTAGTTACGCGACCAGTTAGTTTGTGACCTTCTGGGTAACGCTTAGCGATTGCTACCCATGGATCTTCGCCTAGTTGCTTAAGACCTAGTGATACGCGAGTACGCTCACGGTCGAACTTAAGAACTTTAACTTGGATCTCGTCACCAACGTTAACGATTTCAGATGGGTGCTTAACGCGCTTCCAAGCCATATCTGTGATATGTAGAAGACCGTCAACGCCACCTAGGTCAACGAACGCACCGTAGTCAGTAAGGTTCTTAACGATACCTTTAACTTCAGAACCTTCTTGTAGAGTTTCTAGAAGCTCGTCACGCTCAACGCTGTTCTCAGATTCGATAACTGCACGACGTGAAACAACTACGTTGTTACGTTTTTGGTCAAGTTTGATAACTTTGAACTCTAGCTCTTTGTTTTCTAGGTGAGCAGTGTCGCGGATTGGACGTACGTCTACTAGAGAGCCAGGAAGGAAAGCACGGATACCGTTTAGTTCAACAGTGAAACCGCCTTTAACTTTACCGTTGATGATACCAACAACAGTTTCAGCTTCTTCGTAAGCTTTCTCAAGAACGATCCAAGCTTCGTGACGCTTAGCTTTCTCACGAGAAAGTTGAGTTTCACCGAAACCATCTTCAACAGCGTCTAGAGCTACGTCTACTTCAGCACCAACTTCAACTTCAAGTTCGCCAGCAGCGTTCTTGAACTGTTCAGCAGGGATAGCAGATTCAGACTTAAGACCAGCGTCAACAAGAACGAAACCGTTCTCGATAGCTACTACAGTACCTTTAACGATGCTGCCTTGTTGGAATTCTGTTTCGTTTAGAAACTCTTCAAAGAGTTGAGCAAAAGATTCAGTCATTTATTTAATCTTCAATAAATTAAACGTCCACGGGTATCCTACCGCATGGGGTTATTAAATTCGCCAGTCATCATCCTTGCGACCAACGCTCTTAGTCTAGCCGAGTGTTATTACTCAGCTAGCTTCGATTCGATATATTGTAGTGCCTTTTCTACTACTTCGTCGATACTCATCGACGTAGAATCTAGCACAAGCGCATCCTCTGCAGGGCGTAGTGGTGCCACTGGGCGGTTACGATCGCGATCGTCACGCTCTTGGATCTCGCTCAAAAGGTCAGCAAATCTAACATCTAACCCTTTCTCTTGCAACTGTTTAAGGCGTCGATTTGCACGCTCTTCTGCGCTCGCATCAAGGAAAATTTTCGCTTGTGCATTCGTGAATACGACCGTACCCATATCACGGCCATCAGCAACCAGACCCGGAGCAGTCTCAAATGCACGCTGACGGCGCAATAATGCTTCACGAACGCGTGGCAGAGCTGCTACTTTAGACGCTGCCATCCCCGTTTCTTCTTTACGAAGCTCACCAGAGACGTCTTCGCCTTCTAGAATCACTTTTACTAGGTCACCTTCAGCAACAAACTGAACGTCTAGATGAGTAGCAAGTGGAACAAGCGCATCTTCTGACTCAGTGTCTACGCCGTGGTGAATCGCTGCGAGTGCAAGTACACGATAAATTGCGCCAGAATCAAGAAGATGAAAGCCCAACTTCTTCGCCAGCAACATACATAAAGTGCCTTTACCTGCACCACTAGGTCCATCTACGGTAACAACCGGAGTTTGAGAGGACATGTTTTTCTCCACGTTGATGTGCGAATTTCGGTGCTTCCACCCAAATTCATTTCATTCTTAATTTTACGGTGCGGGAGTATATACCTAATAGCCTCAGGATACCATTTCTTTGCCCTCTCCCCGGTTCAGAATTTGCCGTTTTCTCTCTTCTGATTTTTTCTCTTTAAAACGCAATACCAAATGGCGGATTTTCTCTAAGTTTCATTTTTCCGACCCGATCACATATTAGTAATACAATATTATTGTATATTAAATCATCTTATCGACGACCCTATAAAAATTGAGAACACAATATGAAGAAATTAGCGCTTACTTTTCTTGCTGCCAGCATTGCCTCTGCGTCTGCTATGGCTGCAACTTCGTCTAATGAATTAGCGAACAAATATGAGCTAGATCCGACAAAGGCTCCAGCTCAAAACTTTGATATGACGAATTGGAAAATTACCTTGCCTGAACTAACTAAAGAAGGTGAACGCAAAGGTAAAGCATTAGAAATAGCCAAAGATGAGCTGGGCAATACAGAAAACCCTTATGTTCACCCTGAGTGGTTCTATACCAACAAAGAAACAGGCGCCGTGGTTTTTGTTGCACCAAATGAAGCACCGACCACTCCTAATAGTAAGAACACCCGTAGTGAACTTCGTGCCATGCTTGCTACGCACTACGGTGAGCCAAAAAACAACTTTGTCGTCGCTTCTCACCCAAATGCTGCTGAGTATGGTGCGATTGGTGGCGAGCTAAACGCGACCCTATCTGTTGACCAAGTAAGTACAAGTGGCAACTACAAAAAGAATGGCGCATTCGCTGTCGTGATTGGCCAAATTCATGGCTCTGACAATGAGCCTTTAAAGATTTCTTACCGAAAACTGCCTGAGCATGAATACGGCTCTCTTTCGTGGAACTACGAGTTAAACCCAACCAAAGAACTTCAAGACGCGAAAGATGAAAATGGTAAGAAACTTCGCCAAGACATCCGCCACAACGTGTTCGGACAATACAACTTACGTAAAGGCGACGCAGACCCACAAGACGGCATCAAACTGGGTGAAATCTTCTCATACAGCGTGAATGTGGAAGGTGAGATCATGCACCTGACTTTCACTAAGAACCCTGGTGAGAAAAATGAAGTCACTAAGACATTTGATGTGAATCTAGCAGAAGGCAAATACCAAGGTCATGAAGTAGACCAAGGCTATGGTAACGATTGGATGTATTACAAAGCCGGTGCTTACAACCAATGTAATACGAAGAAAAGCAGTTCAGACTGTGAATGGCGCGGCATGGAAGCGGGTGATTATGCTCAAGCAAGCTTCTATCAGTTAGAACTGAACCAATAACGGTTAGAGCTGAACTAACAACCCTCAGCGGAAACAAAAAAACCAACTAAACAGTTGGTTTTTTTTGTTATGTCTTAAACATTACACAATTGGCTTTTGACCACGCTCTGCAAGTTTAAGCACAACACTGTCTGCTACTTTGCCTGCAACACCGGCAAGCTTGTCTGCCAGTTTTTTCTTCTGTACGTAATGCACTGCTAGTACGGTTTTCTCTTTGCATGCCGCAACAACCAGATCGTCAGAAGTGCTGATTTCATCCACCAGCCCTAGCTCTTTCGCTTGCGTACCAAACCAGTGCTCACCGGTTGCGACTTTTTCAAGTTCTAGCGCTGGGCGACGTTCACTGATGAAGTCTTTGAACAGTACGTGTGTTTCTTCAAGTTCTTGTTTGAACTTATCACGCGCTTTGTCGGTGTTCTCACCAAACATCGTTAGTGTACGCTTGTACTCACCAGCTGTTAGCTGCTCATATTCGATATCGTGTTTTTTCAACAGTTTGTTGAAGTTAGGGATCTGCGCGATAACGCCGATAGAACCTACAATCGCAAACGGCGCAGACACAATCTTGTCTGCCACACATGCCATCATGTAGCCACCACTTGCTGCCACTTTGTCGACAGAAATCGTCAGAGGCAGACCTGCAGCTTTGATTCGATCAAGTTGAGAAGATGCTAAGCCATAGCCATGGACCATACCACCACCAGACTCTAGACGAAGCAGCACTTCATCGCCTTCACGAGCTACGGCTAATACTGCAGTGATCTCTTCACGTAGAGAGCCCACTTCTTTTGCATCAATACTTCCGTTGAAGTCCAACACGAACAGATGCGGTTCGCGCTTGCTATCAAGAGAACCTTCTTTGCTCGCTTGTTTGATTTCTTTCTCACGAGATTTGTTCTTTTCTTTCTCTTCCTTCTTAGCCGCTTTATCACGAGCTTTGATGAAAGCGTCATCGTGCAGGTGATGTTCTAACTGTTCGATTGCATCTTTATGACGCTCAGAAAGATTGGTGACTTCCAATTCGCCTTTCGCAGCACCCGATTTACCACCCGCCGATTTTGCAATAATCAGCAGCACAACCACGGCCGCAACAACGGTGATAATCTTGGCTAAAAACAGACCATAATCTAATAAAAATTCCAATGAGAGTTCCTCTATCTCATACCAGTAATAGTCATCAATATGTTACGTAGAAAAATCAGAGAGAAGGCAAGAAAATCGGTAACCTCTTGTTCTGATTGATGGTGTTCAAATAACATACCGGACAACCGTTCTGGAATTGGTATAACACATGAATTGGTGTATTGTAACCAACTTGTCACGATTACCAAGATTTTCCATTGAGAAACAGGCGCATTTCTACACCAAGATGACGTCTGTTCGTCGGAATTAGATACAATAATAAGGATTAACTACCGTGAACTACTCCGTTTCAGCAGATGCCCTAAAAGGTAAAGTCATTCTTGTCACTGGTGCAGGCAATGGTATTGGTCGCCAAGCGGCACTTTCTTACGCTCAGCACGGTGCGACTGTGATTCTACTTGGTCGAAACGTTCAAAACCTTGAATCCATCTACGATGAAATCGAATCTGCAGGTTACCCTCAACCCGCGATCATTCCACTTGATCTAAAAGGCGCAACTAAGCAGCACTACATCGATATGGCAGAAACCATCGAAGGTCAATTTGGTCGTTTGGATGGCCTGCTGCACAACGCTGGCGTTTTAAGCACGCTGTGCCCGTTTGAGCAAATCAATGAAGAAGACTTTGACGACATCATGCAGATTAACGTGAAAGCAGAAGTCTTGATGACTCAGGCACTGCTGCCTATCATGCGCAAATCAGATGCTGGTCGTATTGTCTTTACCTCTTCAACGGTTGGCCATTCAGGCCGCGCTTTCTGGGGTTCGTATGCTATTTCTAAATTTGCCGTCGAAGGCATGATGCAGGTTCTCGCCGACGAACTGAGTGACACACCAATGCGAGTTAATGCCATTAACCCCGGTGCAACTCGTACTCGTATGCGTGAAAAAGCCTACCCTGGTGAAGATTCAAATACATTAAAAACACCTTTAGATATTATGCCGTTGTACCTGCATTTAATGGATCCAGCCGTCACTGATATCAACGGTCAGTGTATTGACGCACAACCAAAGCGTAAGTGATAAATTCTCACGACCTCGCATAATCGATTGAAAAGGCAGCAAACGCTGCCTTTTTTCGTATTTCTGCCTATAAAAATCTTGCGACTTTCCATCACAGAAATATACTGTACATATATACAGGTATTTTATTATGCAAGACATTATTCAGAATTTAAAAAGCCAACATCTTGTTTGGCAAGCAAATTTAACCAAAGCTGATACACACCAGACTCTCCATAGCTCAGGTTTTCCTGAGTTAGATACCTTGCTTGGGGGCGGTTTTCCTCCCCATGGCGTCGTGGAAATGGAGTCCGTTGGCAGTATTGGTGAATTGCGTCTTTTAGCGCCTTATTTAAAAGCATCTCTGGCAAGAGGAGTAACGGCATTCATTCAGCCTCCCGCATTGATGAATTCATTGTTCCTACACAGCATTGGGTTGGACATCAACCAAGTATGGGTTGTCACACCGGAACATCAACGCGATGCCTTATGGGCAGCAGAGCAATGCCTCAAAAGCGGCGTATGTACTAACGTTTTGCTATGGCAAGATGAACTAGAGATCCACCAAGTAAAACGCCTGCAAGTGGCAAGTGAGCAAGGCGCTTGCCCTCTGTTTATGCTCAAACCTAACATGGCAAATCGCTTGTCTTTGCCTGTGTCACTCAGCTTAAAACTTCACGGTCACGAGCAAGGTGTGAGTGTAGAAGTGCTCAAAAGAAAAGGCGGTTGGAGCAAAGGCAGCGTCGATATCAACTTCCAGCACCACTACCCGCAACTGGTGATTCCAAGCACAACTCGTATTCCATCCACGGTGGTCAATTTCCCATTGGCGAATCAAGGTTAGTGATATGGCTTTGTGGATATACTTGCACTTCCCTCGCCTACAGTTAGATGCACTCTTTGGTGATAACCAAGAGCAGCCCGTGGTGATTGTAGAAAGCCAACGTTGTCGGATCATTCAATACAACGAGATTGCCGAGCAACAAGGCATTAAGCCAAATATGGGCTTGGGTAGCGCGGCTTCTTTGTGCCGAGATTTGCAAGTGCACCCTTATCATCCGCAAACCGAACTGAGCAAGTTACAAGAAATTGCTCAATGGCTGTATTTGATTACGTCTGATGTCGTATTGATGCCAAGCCAAGGCATTCTGCTACGCGCAACACCAATGCTTAATCTGTATGAAGGGCTACAAAACTATTGGACTAAAGTCAGTGCTCATTTATCGGAGCTGAAACTGAGTTTTCAATTCGGGTGTGGCTTTTCGCCTTTTTCTGCCAAATTGATGGCATTATCTGGCAGTAATTGTTTGAGTGAAGATAAAGCCTTAATGCTACAAGCGTTACAACCTTTGCCACTGACATTGACCGATTTGTCGACCTCAACTGTCGATAAGCTACAGCACGTTGGAGTTACAACCCTCGAAGGTTTGCTTGAGTTGCCGTTACAAGATATTGCACGCCGATTTGATATCGATTTAGTCAACTACGTTGGGCGGTTAACAGGCCAGTTCAAACATCCTGTTGATTTTTATCATCCGACGGAATCATTCCAAGTCTATCTAGAATTGCTGTTTGAAATTGAAAACGTGCAATGGGTCGAAAGACCGTTAGCCAAGCTCCTTCAGCAACTCGAAACCTTCCTCAAGCTGCGCGATAAAGTCGCGTTTGAGCTGTGCTTGACGCTCCACCAGCGAGATAAGCAAGAACAACATCTTCAATTGACTTCAGCGCAGGGCGATTACTTATATCAGCGTTGGCAACAACTCGCCAGTTTGAATCTAGAATCATTGACCTTAAACGGCCCAGTGATGGGCTTAACGTTAAAAATCGTCCGTCAAGGAGAGCCTTTAAGCGCAACTCGTGATCTCTTTGCTGGGCAAAAGGGCCAAATGAATGCATTAGAGTTGCTCTCTCTACTGCAAGCTAAATTGGGTAAAAGCGCAGTACTCAAACCGAATATCGCCTGCGACCCAAGACCAGAGAAAGCCAGTCAGTATCGCCCAGCCGATGAGCCGGATGTGTCGATTAACACCATCCCTGCGTTGTTACGCCCAGCGATGCAATTACCCGAACCTATCGCGCTACAAGAGCAAGTATCTCTCATTCATGGACCGGAGCGAATTGTCTCTGGATGGTGGGATGGCGATGAAATCATGCGTGATTACTACGTAGCACATACCAAGCAAGGGCGCTGGTTATGGGTCTTTCGCGATCAACACAAGCATTGGTTTCTTCATGGCTATTTTTGTTAAATCGGCAGTTATTTTTGTTAGGTTGTTATGAGTTACGCAGAACTATTTTGTCAGTCCAATTTTTCCTTTCTCACTGGGGCTTCTCATGCGAAAGAGTTAGTACTGCAAGCCGCTTTTTATCGTTATCAAGCTATTGCGATTACTGATGAATGCTCTGTTGCCGGTGTCGTCAAAGCGTACGCGACTATTAAACAGCACAAGCTCGATATTAAACAAATCGTCGGCAGCATGTTTTGGTTGAACGAGGAATGCCAAGTCGTGCTGCTTTGCCCTTGTCGAAAAGCCTACGCTGAGCTGTGCCGTATCATCACCAATTCAAGAAGACGCAGCGAGAAAGGCAGCTACCAACTTTCCGAATGGGATTTAATGTCGATTCGTCACTGTTTCGTGCTGTGGTTACCTGCACATCAGGAAAGTGATCACTACTGGGGACGTTGGCTTAATCAACACCATTCCGAACGATTATGGGTCGCGATTCAACGTCACCTCAGTGGAAGTGATGAAGCATACACAACTCATTGTGAGTTATTGGCTAATGAATTTCAGCTTCCTATTACCGCTTGTGGTGGTGTTTTGATGCATGCTGTCGAACGCCTACCTCTACAGCACGTGCTCACTGCCGTTAAGCATGGATGCAATGTCGATAAACTTGGTTTTGACCGCCTATCCAATGCAGAAAGAGCGTTGCGCCCAATGAATAAGCTACTCCGCATCTATAAACCAGAGTGGCTTGCAGAAAGCAAAACCATCGCAGATTTGTGCGAATTCGAGCTGTCTGAACTGAAATACGAGTACCCAACCGAACTCATTCCAGATGGTTACACACCAGACTCTTACTTACGTTTTTTAGTTGATCGAGGTAAGCAACGACGCTTTCCCGAAGGAGTTCCAACAGACATCAATCAAACGATTGAGCGTGAACTCACACTCATTAAAGAGCTAGAGTACCATTACTATTTTCTAACCATTCACGACATTGTGATGTTCGCTAAGCAGCAAGGCATCCTCTATCAAGGACGTGGATCCGCGGCTAACTCCGTGGTGTGCTACTGCTTAGAAATCACCGCGGTTGACCCGAGGCAAATCTCTGTCTTATTCGAGCGTTTTATTAGTAAAGAGCGAGACGAGCCGCCAGATATCGATGTGGATTTCGAGCACGAGCGTCGTGAAGAAGTGATTCAATACATCTACAAAAAGTACGGGCGCGAACGTGCTGCTTTGGCAGCCACCGTGATCAGTTATCGCTTTAAAAGTGCCGTGCGTGAAGTAGGAAAAGCGTTGGGGATTGAAGAAACTCAACTCGACTTTTTCATTAAAAACGTCAATCGCCGTGATCGTAGCCAAGGTTGGCAAGCGCAAATCATCGAATTGGGGTTACAACCAGAGTCATTAAAAGGCCAGCAGTTTATCCAGTTGGTGAATGAGATCATCGGATTCCCGCGCCATTTATCTCAGCATGCCGGCGGCTTTGTGATTTCATCTGGCCCTTTATATGAACTGGTGCCTGTCGAGAATGCCTCGATGGAAGATCGCACCATTATTCAATGGGATAAAGATGATTTAGAAAGCTTAAAGCTATTGAAAGTCGATGTACTTGCACTTGGCATGTTGAACGCGATCCGTAAATGCTTTCAATTAGTCGAGAAGCACCACCAGCGATCCCTGTCGATTGCCGAGATCACACGCCTGCAAGACGATCCGCACGTATACCGCATGATCCAAAAAGCCGATACTGTTGGCGTATTCCAGATTGAGTCTCGCGCGCAGATGAGCATGCTGCCACGCTTAAAACCTGCACGTTACTACGACTTAGTCGTGCAGATTGCCATTGTTCGTCCAGGCCCAATCCAAGGAGATATGGTGCACCCGTTTTTAAAAAGACGAAATGGTGAAGAACCGATCAGCTACCCATCGGAAGAAGTGAAAAACGTACTAGAGCGCACCATGGGCGTACCGATTTTCCAAGAACAAGTGATCAAGTTGGCAATGGTCGCGGCTGGTTTTAGCGGCGGTGAAGCGGATCAATTGCGTAGAGCAATGGCAGCATGGAAGAAGAACGGCGATCTCGCTAAATTCAAACCAAAGCTTATCGATGGGATGCTTGAACGCGGCTACGATCTTGAGTTTGCCGAACGTATCTTTGATCAGATTTGTGGCTTTGGTGAGTATGGTTTTCCTGAGAGCCATTCCGCCTCTTTCGCGGTACTGGCTTATTGCTCTGCATGGCTAAAGTTCTACTATCCCGCTGAGTTTTATACTTCGCTACTGAATAGCCAACCCATGGGCTTTTATAGCCCTTCACAGCTGGTTCAGGATGCACGTCGACACGGAGTGGAAGTACTGCCTACTTGCGTGAACCACTCACACTACCAGCATCACTTGGTAAAACGCCCCAATGGACGCCTTGGTATCCAACTAGGCTTGCGGTTAGTCAAAAGCCTTAATGAAGAAAACGCTATCCGCTTGGTTGAACACCGCCCAACTCATGGTTATCGTTCTATCCAAGAGGTAAAACAAATTCTGAGAAGTCGTCGTGATATTGAGTTATTAGCTTCTGCGAATGCTTTTCAAATACTCTCAGGTAACCGATATAACGCACGCTGGTCAGCTATGGATTCGTTATCAGACTTGCCCTTATTTAATCAAATTGAAGAGCCTGAGGTGAGCTATCAACCTCAGCCTTCTGAGTACGAAAATCTCATTGAAGATTATGCCAGTACAGGGTTATCACTTAGCCGTCACCCAATTACCCTACTGGAGGAAGCTGGCAAACTACCACGCTTTACTCGTATGAAGCAGCTAGTAGAAAAAGAGCACAAGTCCTTGGTGACGGTTGTCGGTGTCGTCACAGGCAGGCAATCCCCTGGCACTGCAGCTGGCGTCACCTTTTTCACGTTAGAAGACGACACTGGTAACATTAATGTGGTTGTGTGGCGAGCAACAGCGCGCGCGCAGAAACAAGCTTATCTCACCTCAAAGGTGTTAATGGTAAAAGGAATTTTAGAAAGAGAGGGAGAAGTCACGCACATCATTGCAGGTAGGCTCATTGATTGCACTCAACACCTTGCGGGACTGCAAAATAAATCGCGGGATTTTCATTAAAGAAATGAGAATAGAGACAGATTGACACAGGGTAAACTGAATAAAATAAAGGGAGGTCGACCCTCCCTTTCAATTCCGCTGAAATTAGTCATCAGCTTCCGCTTCCGCTTCCGTACGTTTTTTCTTGTATTCCCTATACAGTAACAAGGATAAAGTCATAATAACTTTAGATGTTAGCCATATCATTAAAAGGAAGTACCCTATACTGATGAGTCGAGTTGACTCGTAGGTGAAAAGTAACGTGATATACCTTACATATTTCACTGTAAAAAATATGTAAGTAAAGTATAGCAACTTATGAAGCAGACATCATAAAAACTTATGAATGAGTTTGTAACAAGATAATTATACCTTGGATAACCTAAACCACCTGACGCAAACGTTCTTGTGCGACTTCCACAAGAAGATCTGGTTGGAACTTAGATATAAAGCGGTCACAGCCCACCTTTTGCACCATGGCTTCATTAAAACTCCCACTTAAAGAAGTATTTAGCGTGATGAACAGTTTGGACATTCTCGGATCACTACGGACTTCATGCGTCAGTCGATAGCCATCCATTTCTGGCATTTCAGCATCAGTAATCATCATCAGTAACTCGTTCGCGACATCTTTACCTTCGTCACACCAACGTTTTAATACCGTCAATGCTTCAAGGCCATCTCGGCACTCAATAATATTCAAACCTAATTGAGACAAGGTATCACGTACTTGGTTACGAGCTGTTGAGGAGTCATCCACAATCAGCACATTACGACCAATCATAGCTTGAGCAAGTTCGTGGTCTAACACGCCTTCAGAAATCGTGACATCGTAATGGATGATTTCCGCTAACACCTTTTCTACATCGATGATTTCGACGATTTGAGAGCTATCCCCTTCTTTCACTTGGGTAATTGCCGTGAGGTAGTTAGAGCGACCAGATGTGGAAGGTGGAGGCTGAATTTCGGTCCAAGCCGTATTGATGATGTTTCGTACAGGCCCAACAAGGAAGCCTTGAACTGAGCGGTTATATTCCGTGATGATCAGGTTTTCTTCTTCCGCTTCACCACGCAAAGGGGGAAAGCCAATTGAACCACGCAAATCAATCACAGGTACTGCTTCACCACGGAGAGAAGCGACACCACGAATATTGTAGTGTGAACCAGGTAGCTTGGTCAGTGGCGGCAGTTTGATCACCTCTTTCACTTTGAAAACGTTGATCGCAAATAACTGGCGACTATTTAATGTGAACAGCAAAAGCTCCAGTCGGTTCTCACCCACTAGATTCGTACGCTGATCCACTGTATTTAACACTCCGGACATACCACTACCTAACTCTGAATAACTATCCTTCACTCTTTAAAGAAAACCGTGCTGAAACAACAAAGTAAAACTTTTGTATGAGTGTTTTACATTACTTAGGGAAATTACATTAATGCTATTGATATAGCAATGAAGCAAAGCTCAGATTGGCGCTTTGCATCAAATTGGCGATCAAAAAAGGGTGAACTCTTAAAGCTCACCCTTTAAAACTACGCCACAACAATACGGGAAATTAGCCTTCAATTACCTTCATCAGTAACTGACCATCATACAAAGCTTGTTTGATAAGCGCGGCACCCGGCATGGTCGCTTGTTTGTAGAAACGAGATTCCACCAGCTCAAGATCTTGGTGGTAGACCGGTAAACTCTGCTCTTCAATGCAGCGGCGAACGGCAGGATAAAGCACCTCTTTCGCTTGGTTGATTACCCCACCAATCAAAATCTTCTCTGGGTTAAACAAGTTGATCACAATAGCAATTGCAGATCCCAAGTAACGACCAAGCTTTTCGATAACATCGACAGCCAAAGGATCGCCATTTGCCGCCGCCTCACAAATACTTTCGATGCTCATTTCTTCTTGATCAGCAAGAATTGAGGGTTCGCCATCAGCAATACGAGTCACCACTTCTTCACGAATAGCTTGTGAACTCGCAACGGTCTCTAAGCAACCAATGTTACCACAGTGACAACGTTTACCATTCGGATCAATTTGAATATGGCCAAGTTCACCAATGTTACCATGACGGCCCTGTAGGACTCGCCCATCTAAGATGATACCGGCCCCTAAGCCGTGGTGAATCGAAATCAGAACCGAGTTATCGTTCTCTTGTGAGTGACCAAACAGCTTCTCAGCCAATGCCCACGCACGTGTATCGTTGGCAATAAACACTGGTAAACCTGTTGCTTTGTAGATCTCAGGCCCTAGAGCAAGGTTCTCAACATTGTAATGCGGCATTTGCAGCACAATACCCTGCTCTGAGTTCACCAGACCAGGCAACGTGATAGCAATACTAGTCACACGATCAAGTTGATCGGCGTACGTTTGGAAGAATTCATCAATTTCGTAAAGTAAGCGTTCCAAAACATCATCTTGATCGCGCTCGTGGATATCGATTTTGGTATCGATAAGCACATCCCCACCAAGTTCATGCAAAGCAATGGTCAAATACCCTCGCCCTAAACGCATCGATAAGAATTGCCAGCCTTCATTATTGACTTGCAAACCTACCGCTGGACGGCCACGACTGGTCGCCTCTTGCACGGTAGTTTCATGAATCAGATGTGCTTCAATCAACTCTCGAGTGATCTTAGTGATACTCGCAGGTGCAAGCTCACTTTTCTTGGATAAATCGATTCGAGAAATTGGACCCTTCAGGTCAATTAGTTTGTATACACGACCAGCATTGACCTGTTTGATATGATCAATATGGCCCGGTTGAGCCATGTACATCTTGCACTCCGAAATTCTATAACGGGATAATTTTTTTACTTTGCGAAGTAATTGTGAAGTGAATTGATAAATCCCCGTGACAAGCATCACGTATAAACATGTTTGTTTGTGTATTCAATCAAATAACGAGAAATCTACTCCTGTTAAATTGTTTGAAAATTGACTTATTTTATTCATCAAATTAGGAAGCAAAGCCTGAGACTCAGCGTTTTTTCAGCACTTTGACCTAAATACGAACAATATGTACATAGTGTGCATATACTTAGCGAGAATAGAATTCCAGTTATCTCGTCCTACACCTGCATTCTTCGGAGAATCTATGACTTCTATATTGAGAAGAACAAAAATCGTCACAACGCTAGGCCCTTCAACCGACAAAGACAATGTCCTTGAAGAAATCATCAAAGCGGGCGCAAACGTCGTACGTATGAACTTTTCCCACGGTACGAGCGAAGACCATATTCAACGAGCCAATAAAGTCCGTGCGATTGCGGCTAAACTGGGTCGACAAGTTGCTATTCTCGGCGATTTACAAGGCCCTAAAATACGAGTCTCAACTTTCCAAGATGGTAAAATCATCCTCAGTGTCGGAGACAAGTTCACTTTAGATAGTGACTTACCTAAAGGCGAAGGCAACCAAGAATCGGTTGGCTTAGATTACAAAGAACTTCCACAGGACGTCTCAACTAACGACATCCTGTTACTTGATGATGGCCGAGTACAGCTCCAAGTTACCAGCGTTGAAGGAAATAAAGTTCACACCCGAGTCACTGTTGGTGGTCCATTGTCCAACAACAAAGGCATCAACAAAAAAGGTGGCGGTCTTTCTGCAGATGCTCTAACAGAAAAAGATAAGGCAGACATCCTAACCGCAGCAGAAATCAAAGTGGATTACTTAGCCATCTCATTCCCTCGCAACGGGGAAGACATGAACTACGCACGTCGTTTAGCGCGTGACGCTGGCTTAGAAGCGAAGCTTGTCGCTAAAGTCGAGCGAGCAGAGACGGTAGCGAACAATGAATCAATTGATGACATCATCCTCGCTTCCGATGTGGTGATGGTGGCTCGTGGTGACTTAGGGGTAGAAATTGGCGATCCAGAGCTTATCGGCGTACAGAAAAAGCTGATCCGCCGTGCGCGTAGCTTAAACCGCATTGTTATCACTGCAACCCAAATGATGGAATCTATGATGGCCGCACCGATGCCAACTCGTGCAGAAGTGATGGACGTTGCCAACGCCGTGCTTGATGGTACAGACGCCGTTATGCTTTCAGGTGAAACAGCTGCGGGTTTATACCCAGTAGAAACCGTTAAATCCATGGCAGAAGTCTGTATGGGTGCAGAAAAAATGTCAGAAGCAAGCCTCTCGACTTACCGATTGGATCGCACGTTTGCGACCGCAGAAGAGACCATTGCAATGTCGACTATGTATGCTGCCAATCATACGGAAGGCGTAAAAGCGATGATTTCATTAACAGAATCAGGCCGCACAGCATTGATGATGTCACGTTTGAGTTCTGGTCTGCCGATTTTCGCACTCTCTCGTAACGAGTCCACATTGAACCGTGCAGCACTATACCGTGGTGTAACACCAGTGTTCTTTGATTCTAAGGGGGGCGCTGGATTGACGACCGCTCACGCGGCAATTGTAACGCTTAAAGAACAAGGATTGCTCGATGAAGGGGATCTCGTGATCTTCACTCAAGGTGATGTCATGGATGTGGTTGGTTCAACGAACTGTATGCGAATCCTATCTGCGTAGCATTTGACTCGAATACATGACAAAGGCTCCAACTGGCTGTCTCTTGATCACAAGTCTAGTGATCAAGAGACATTGCGAGTTCGTAGCCTTCAAGGATGGTTTGTAGTTTAA
>NZ_JAPHPY010000068.1:0-21981 GCF_026241575.1 Vibrio sp. Sgm 5 | reverse complement strand
CATATGGTTCACCTCGTTCTGAGAGCCTACTCTAAGCGTAGGGCTTGAGAGTGAGGCGGACCATATAATTAGCCCCGAGAAACACTGGGTTCAACGGGGCTTTGATTTTCATTTTGTGCAGTTTAGCATTAGCTGACGGCGCGAACTTTACCTTGCTTCAAGTCGTTCAGTACTTGCGCTTTCGGACCATCAGCAATCACGCTGCCTTTTTCCATCACTATTACGCGATCAACAATATCGAGCATTGAGGTTTTGTGAGTAATCAAAATCAGCGTTTCGCTCGGTTTTAGCTGTGCTAACTGATGTTTGATGTGCATTTCTGAACGGTTATCCATTGCACTGGTTGGTTCATCCATTAAGAGCACTGGAGGACGCCCCAAGAACGCGCGTGCAATTGTCACAGCTTGACGTTGACCACCAGATAACATGCCGCCACCTTCGCCCACTTGACGCTCTAGACCCGCAGGATCCGACTGAGTAAAGGCGGTGACACCTGCTCGGTTAGCGGCGTCTAATACGTCGCGGTCATCGGTGAGCGGACGACCTAGGGTAATATTGTCGCGAATAGAACCGAAGAACAGATTCGAATCTTGCGGTACACAGCCAATATTGCGTCGTACGTCCACATGGTGAAGTTGTTCGATGTCTGTGTCATCAATACGCACGTGACCCTCTGTCGGCTTGTACAGGCCCATTATCAGGCGTTCTAACGTGGTTTTACCTGAACCAATACGACCGATGATTGCGACTTTTTCACCTGGATTAATCGTTAGGCTTAAATCACGAATCGATGCCACTGGCGCATCTGGGTAATGGAAGGTCACTCGGTCAATCTCAATCTTACCTTGAACGATAGGACGATGAATGTAGCGTTTACCCTCTTCTTGCTCGTCTGGCATTTCCATCACTTGATTAATGATGGTCATCGAAGACTTCGCTTGGTTGTAGCGTGTAGACAACAATGAAAGCTGAACCATTGGACCAATTGCACGACCACTTAGCATGGTTGCTGCAATCAAGCCACCCATCGTCAAATCGCCGTTTGAAATGAGATAAACACCCAGAATGATCATGCCGACGTTACTACTTTGTTGAACAAAGCCCGCTGCGTTTTGAATGCTGTCGGTAATACGACGGCTCTTGATGTTCCAGTTTGCCATGTGTGCAACGGCTTCTTCCCAACGGTATTGGAATTGGCTTTGTGCACTCAGCATTTTCACGGTTTCTAGGCCGGAAAGGCTTTCAATCAGGTTGGCGTATTTCTGTGAAGCAAGGCGAGAACCTTCCTCAATTGAGCGGCGCAGTGGACCTTGAATCAGCGCCGAGTGAATCATCAGAATCACCACACCAATCATTGGCACGTAAACCAGATCGCCCGCCATCAGCCAGATGATGACTAGGAACAAAATCGCGAAAGGTAAGTCGATCAGAGCACTCACGGTTGCAGAGGTGAAGAATTCACGAATCGATTCGAACTCTTGTAAGTGGCGAGCAAACGCACCCACAGAAGGTGGTTTGGACTCCATTCGAATGCCCATGACTTTGCTAAACAGCTTTGAAGAAATCAGGATGTCGGATTTCTTACCCGCAACATCAATAAAGTAGTTACGCAGTGATTTGAGCAAGAAATCGAACAAGAACACTACGAAGATACCACTTGCCAGCACCCATAGAGTTTCAAATGCGAGGTTAGGGACTACTTTGTCGTACACCAAGCGAGTGAACATTGGTGCGGCAATGGCGAAGATGTTGATGAGGATAGAAGCGATAAGTACATCGCGGTAGATGCGTTTAGACTGCCATAAGGTTGACCAGAACCAGTGGCCTTCTTTGGTTTTGAGCACTTCGGGAGAGCGCTCATCATATCGAAATTGTTTTTTAACTAAAAAGTAGCGACCAGTGTACTGCGCAAGTAGTTCTTCTAGAGGGATGGAGATGGGCACCAAACCGCTTTCTAGGGTAGTGATCTCTGCTTCTTGTGTCTCCAAATTAATACTATTGAGAACGCAAGAGTCGCCACCTTTAAGAAGTAAGATAGCCGGCAGAATTAGGCTTGAGATTTTGTCTAATTCTGCACGGTTTTCCTTGGCAACCAATCCGGCCCTTTCCGCCGCTCTCGGTAGCAGAAACGGTGTGAGCTTACCCTCAGAGAGTGGAAGCCCATTAATTAGCGCTTCCGGAGAGTTGGCTAAACCGTAATAACGGCTAACGTAAATCAGCGAGTTCAGTAAAGGGTCTTTCATCCTTGGTATACCTTTTCTTTATTCCTTGTCGACGATGAAACCTTGGAAGACCTCGACGAAGTGCTCGGTGAGGAAGTCCAACTGAATCTGCGTTTCTACACGTGATGCAATCGTCGTGATACCCAAGTTGTGAGCGGTTCGCGAGATCGAAGTCAGCGTGAATTTCTGTTTTTCGTCATGCAAGTTGTGCGTGAACAGGTAATCCAGTTTTACGTAATTCGGGCGGAACTCCTGAATGTACTCAAGTGACTGGAAGTTACGACCATAGTTATCAACACCGAATTCTGCACCTGACTGGCGAATGGCATTACACAGTAGTGCTGTATGGTGTGGATGGTCGATGAAACACGCTTCTGGAACCTCAAAGTGCAGCATTGGCGCAACTTTCGAGTGCTTCTCTAGCATGCTGGTGGTCCAACGAATGAACGAAGGTTGCGACAGACTGCTTTGTGCAATGTTGATGGCGACAGGTTCGTTCAACTCACCGCTTTCTAGCATTTTAATCATCGACTCAATGACGTATTGGTCGAAAATGTTGGTGGCATCAAGCTGCTCTAAAGCAAACAGGTATTGGTTGGCACGGAAGGTCTCGCCATCTTTTTCGATACTAGAGAACACCTCGTTGTGGAATACCTTGCCCCATGTGTTTTTCGCAGATTGAAAACGGAATTTAATCCAATCACCGTGAATCGCTTCTTCAACCAGCGCTTTCCATTGCTGCTTACCCATTAGGTTAGAAGAGTTTTCACCACCCACGAAGCCGTAAGCTCTGTCTGGTTGCGCTTTTGCTTTCGATAGTGCGTTATCCACCATGGAAAGCACTTCTGAGCGTGTTTTCTGATCTTTACTGTGTGCCACGCCGAGCGAAGCTTTTGGTTTAGCAAGACCTGTTGGGTCTGTGTTCAGACCATTCACACAGTTGACGATGCTATCCGCTAGGATGCGAAGTTCGCTTTCATCCATGTGTGGGAATAACAGACCGAATTCGTCGCTTGATAGACGAGCAATGGTTGCTCCTGGTACATCGATGGTGTTTTTAAGACGTTGAGACAACTCTTTCACGTGTGCATCAGCGCGTTGGTAGTCTTTCGTTTCGTAGATGTCACCAATGTACTCTGCATGGAGTAGCGCGATACCCCCTTGCGTTTGTTCTGCCAACCATTGGTCAACTTGGTTGATGTAGAACGAGCGGTTACCCAGTTTGGAGATCGGATCTAGGTAAGCTTGTGCACGTAGACGCTGCGCTTCTTTCGCTTGTTCTTTGAATGACAGTTCAATCTGAGCCGACATCATATTGATGCCGTCTACGACTGCAATGAGGTCTTTGGTCTTTGGACGAGCAAGCGGGTCACCAAATTGGTTGTTGGCGATTTCGTGCATTTTCTTAACGATGGCTGCTAAAGGTTTGAGTGAGCGACGTAGGATGTAGGAAATCGCGACTAAACCCGCTAGGAAGATAACGCCAAATGCCGATAGCAGGCGAATAAAGCCTTGCCACAACTGTTCGTAAGCAGCACCTGGGTGGCTGATGATTTCTACTTCAGCCAGTTGCATCCAACCACTGGTTACGACGCGTTTATCGTGAATCGCTTTAAATAGATTCAGGTCGATAAACCACTGCGGGACATGGCTTGGCTTTACTGGGTACGAGCGCACGATCTGGTAATCCGAATCTAACGCGGTGAGACGTACGACAGAATAAGTACTGCCGTCAAACAACGCATTAATCACGGACTCGACTGCCACCTTATCTTTATCTTTTAGATACGGTGCCAATGCTAAACCAACGGTGTTAATGGTGTTGTTGACCTCTGAACGTTGCTGCTGCTCTAAGCTGTCTCGAGTAGTGTTGAACTGGATTACGAATACTGATGCCATCAAAAGTAAAAAGACCGTAACCATTCCCACTACAAGCTTCTTATATAGGGTCATGTTTTTCACTCGTCATAGTTAATTTTAGGTTTCTTTAACTGCAACTTACGTTCGCGCGAGCGTAAGTCATTCCAAAGACTCAAACGTGAGGCTTTTCCTGCTAACTCTCCAGTGCCAGCAGAAGACTTCATTAGCCATAGGTTTGAACCATTAAAACTGTAAATCGGTAGCAAGTCGCTACGTTTGGAGGCTCGAACAATGTCTGGGTTGATATTGTCGAGAATGAGCGGCTCAGAGCTTGGGGTCGGGTAGTAGGCCAATACCATGTGGAATTGATCCAGTTCGATGGCTTTAACATAGATCAAGCGCATCTTAGAATCGGGTATGCCTAGCTCCAGCAGTGAGAAGTACTTAGCAATAGTGAAATCTTCACAATCGCCCGCATTACTGCCCAAAAATTCGAGCGGTGTTGCCCAGTAGTCTTTCTTTCCCCAAAGTTTGATGTCGTCAACGAAGTAAAGTTGGTTGAAAAAGTCGTTAACGCCTGCAAGCTTCTCATGAGTCTCCAGTGTTTTAAAAAAGTCGATGTTTTCCCGCCATGTTTTCACGCGCATTCCTGCCCGCTCACCATAAACTGAAGTGACCGTATCGACCCATCGCTGTTCCTTGCTGTTGAGCGCCCCAATTTGGAACGAAAAACAACTGATGCTGATTAATAATGTAACTTTACGCTTCAATTTGGGTGGCATATTCGACTCACATCACAAGTGTACCTTTGAAATGCGTTCGTGGGTGAGAAAAGTGCTTTTTATTTAACCACTTGTCGTCACTTAAGAACACATTATTTGTACCTTGCAGATACTTACTCCTTCAGTGCGTTGGTTTTGGCGCTCAAAATCGGCTTAAGCAAGTATTCCAAAACGGTTCGTTTCCCTGTGATGATATCGACCGATGCTGTCATACCGGGAATGATTGGTAAGTCAGCATCCTGTCCAAAATTGGTTTTATCGGTACGGACTCGAACAATGTAGAAGCTGTTGCCTTCTTCATCTTGTGTGGTGTCCGCACTGATGTGTTCTAGTTCACCTTCTAGACCGCCATATTTGGTGAAATCATACGCGGTAAACTTCACGATGGCGTGAAGGTCTGGACGCAAGAAAGCGATGTCTTTTGGGGCAATCTTTGCTTCGACCAATAAAGTGTCTTCGGTTGGAACGATTTCAACAATGTCCATACCTGGCTGAATAACACCACCAACGGTGTTCACGTTGAGAGTTTTGATGGTGCCGGTTACTGGAGAAACCACCACGGTGCGGTTTACTCGGTCTTCTAGGCCTACCGCGGATTCTACGAGTGCGGACAGTTGGTCTTGAGTACTATTGAGCTTTTCTTGTTGTTCAGAGCGGAATTTCAATGCCACATCAATACGGTTAAGCATGGATTCTCGTATCGCAGAACGAAGCACTGGAATTTTCAGTTCGCTAGAGGTCATCTCACGGCGAGTATCGTTTACTTGGCGTTGAAGTTTGAGTAGCTCAATACGAGGTACGACACCTTCGTCTGCCAGTGGCTTCGTGATGTCTAGCTCTTTCTTCGCGAATCGGTAGCTTTGGCGCAAGTTGTTAACTCGAGCCCTAATTTCAACCAAATCTTGTTGTTTCTGCTTAACTTGCTGATCGATAACTGACAACTGGTTGCGTAAGTTGTCGAGATCTTCGCGGTACTCTGCTTTTTGGCGTTGGGTGAGGCGAGGTTGGTTCTCTTCAAGTGTCGGTGGGAACGTCAATTTACCGTAATCGAGTAAGACACTTTGTTCCCAGTCTTTGTCTTCAAAATCACGGTTCACTTCTACACTGCTGATGGAGGCTGAAAGCTGCAACACCGAAGCCGTTAAGTTCGCTACTTGTTGTTCACGTTCTCGAAAGTCTGAGCGAAATCGCGTGTCGTCAATCAGCAACAGCTGCTGGCCTTTCTCTACTTGCTCGCCTTCTTTTACTAAGATCTCTTTGACCAAGCCGCCTTCAAGGTTTTGTACCACTTGGATTTGAGAAGAAGGAATGACTTTGCCTTGACCAACCGTCACCTTGTCGATTTGCGCCCAAGATGCCCAGCCAATAGCAGCAACAAAAAACAACACCATAACCCACAACATAAGGCGGGCACTACTCGGCGTGTTCAGGAGCAAAGCAGCGGTTTTATCGTCAACAAAATCCAACTCGTCGTTGCTTAGCTTGTTGTAGTTGTCTCGGCTCATCACATTCCTTGTTTTATAAAGACGGTTTATCTTTTTGATCTTATTATTATTAACCGACCATGTCAGCATGCTCGGTTAATAAAAATGTGTGAAAGGGGTAGATGGTCCCTCTTTTACAGTGCCTTGAACTTTGTTTTATCCAACTGATGTCGTTTTAGTTTGTCATACAAGGTTTTTCGCGACACCTGTAATTCTAGTTGAACCTCTTTGAGTCTGCCTCTATGTCGTTGTAGTGCATCGAACAATAAGCAATATTCAAAGTGTTCTGTGCGTTGAGTCATACTTTGGATTTCAATGCTCTTTTCACTGTTCCAGTCTTCCATGCGAAACGCATCTGGTTTGAGGGCGCGCAATTCCGCAAACTGCCTCAATTGTTTGATGTTTTCTGGCCAAGCCAGTTCTGTTATTCGTTTTACTTCTGCCAAACTGATTTGTGGTGGTTGCAACTGATAACGACTGGCAGCATGGCGAACAAAATGTTTATACAGCGGGCCTATGTCTTCTTTGCGCTCGTCCAAGCTCGGCATGCGAATCAACTTAGCCAATGTCTCGACTCCTTGCACTACTTTGTTTGCGGCCCCAAACACGCGTTGTAAGCTTGGGTGCTTAAACAGGCATTGCCATTGTGGTAATGAGATGTGTTCGGCACTGTGAAGATACAAACTGCAATGTGGTCTCCCTTGTGACAAATGATAAATCGCTTTGTCGAACGCATCCGAGCTTAATTCATACAAATCTTCACAAGACGCGACGATCATTTCACTGTCTGACGTGGCATGAATATCGTGGGCAAATTGCGCAGCGAGCCTTCGTCCTGTGCCATCTTCGCCAAAAAAGATCAGTGGCTGGTGGAGTGAGGCGCTGATTAAAGTTCGACGAATATCGACCATAACTTGGCTATGACCAATCATTTTTGGCCCCACGTGCGTTTGCATATCGAGCTCTTTTTTCAACCAGACGTTTTCTTGCAATAGAGTCAGTTTGTCACTGGCGTTATTCAGTGATTTTAACAGTTGCTCTGTCGAGAATGGCTTTTCGAGAAAGTCATATGCGCCACTTTTCATCGCCTCTACCGCTGTTTTTACATCACCGTGGCCAGTGAGAACAATAAACTGAAAGTGATTGTTTTTGCTCAGCAGCGTGCGCATAAACTCTAAGCCGTTCATCACTGGCATATGGATATCGGTAATGATCAAGGCTGGTGTGTGCGGGTCGATAACGCGTAGTGCTTCGACTGCATTGGGAAAACAGGTTACTTCGATATCTTCAATTAAAAGCGCTTGTGATACAGCATCGCGAATATGTGGTTCATCATCGACAAAGAAAACGGGATTATGCATAGGTGTTTTCCCCTAAGGACGGTGTTGTAGCGAGTGGAACCGTGATAACAAAAGTCATGCTGTTTACTTTTTGTGTTTGAGCGTCTAGGTGTTGGTAAGCGCTCAAAGCACCTTGGTAGCTCTCTAAAATACGTTTTGAAATGGTTAATCCTAAGCCCAATCCCTCGGGCTTGGTAGTGAAGAATGGGTCGAAGACTTTTGCTAAGGCACTCTCGGACATGCCTGGGCCGTTGTCGGAAACTAAAATATCGCAGTGAGTTTCTTCGCATTGCACGGCAATCGAAATTTGTGGATCAATGCAGTAGCTATCCATGGCTTGCGCCGCATTATGAAAGAGGTTAATCAGCACTTGCTCAAGCTCAACGCTGTGAATCGCTAACCTCACGTTATATTCGATAGTTGGCACTTTTAATGTTACGCCTTGCTTGATCAGCTTGTTACTCAAAATTCGCGTGGCGTTGTGTACAGCATCATGCAGGATGGCGACTTCGCTGTGTTGGTTGCTGTCGGTTTTGCGTGTAAAGACTTTTAAACGAGCAATGACTTCGGCAATCGTGTTGTTGAGTGACAGCATCTTATCCAAATTGCTTGCCACCATAGGGTAACGCTCCTTTGCCATCAAACGTTGTGAGTTTTCGGTGTAGGTTCGCAGCGCGGCAAGCGGCTGGTTAATTTCGTGATTGATGCTGGCGGACAGCTCCCCAAGCAGTGCGAGTTTGGCGGCTTGCGTCAACTCTTGTTGAGTTTGCTTGAGTTCTTGCTGACTCTTCTCATATTGATGCACGGTTTGCTGCAATTTGTGGTTGGCTTGGCTGAGGACCAACGTTCTTTCCGAGACTTTTTCTTCCAAGTTCGCGTTCACATTCGCGAGGCGTGCTTTGTTGACCAGCATTTGGAACCAAGCCAAAGCAATTAAACCAACCAAGGCATACAACAGCAGATAAATGACATCGGCTTGAAGAACGGCGGTGAGTACTTCTTGCTGGCTGATCAGTGCTACAACACGAAAGCCTTTTTCAAACAACTGGGTCGCGTATGCTAGATAGTTTGGAGAGAGTAGAAGTTGATTGTTTTTAAACTGCGTCGCACCACTTTTTCCGGTTAACTCACCACGATATTCTGGTAGGGAGTGGCCGTATTGTTGGGTTTGACTGAGTTCATGTTTTGCTGCTTCGGAAAGTGGAAACAATGCGCGATAACGCCAATCCGGTAGATTACTCATGAAAACGACGTCATGCACGCCTGTGACGAGTAAATCTCCATCGTCTTGAACCAACCTTTGTTCAAGTTGTTCTAAGTTGACTTTAACCGTAATCACTCCCGCGACTTTGTCATCAACCCAAAGCGGAGATGAGAAGAAATAGCCCCGCTTATTAGAGCGAACGCCTAATCCAACGTATTGGGCTTTCTCGCCATTGAGCGCGTTCTGAAAATAAGGGCGAAAGGCAAAGTTAGAGCCCACAAAACTGTCGTCTTGCTGGTAATTACTTGATGCGATTACTAAGCCCGTTTTGTCGTGGACATAGATGGTATCGGCCAAGCTTTGTGTGAGCCATTCCGCCAACAAACGGTTAAGTGCATCAGACGGTTTTCCGATTTTTATAGCGTCGAGCAATCTTGGATCGTGGCTGAGTAGATTGGGGATTTGTTCAAACTTAGCCAACTCATAATCGATCTCCTGAGCAACTTGCGTGGCTTGGGTTTGAAGTTTTTTTTGCCATTGATCATGTTGATGCTGGGTTGCGTACTTATGAGTCGATATTAGCCCGACCATACCGATGGCGAGCAACACCAGCAAAAAATGGCGCAGAGCTTTGGGGTTGAGTAGGTTCACGGTTGGCTCACTCGTTTTTAACGCCATGTTATCAAAAGGCATTTAACGATGCTGTGAGCCGCAGCGACAACGTGACACAACACAAATCGCAATCAGAGTTATCGTTTGCTGTCCTTGAAATTGAGTATCATCGGGCGCACAATCGGAAAAAACGAGTGAAGGAGTGAAGATGGAACTTGCTGATATTCGTCGTGAGTACACAAAAGGTGGCCTGCGTCGTAAAGATTTAAAAGCAGATCCTGTCGATCAGTTTAATTTGTGGTTGGCGCAAGCGGTAGAAGCTGGCTTGACCGACCCTACTGCAATGACCGTTGCCACGGTTGATGAGAATGGCATGCCATTTCAACGTATCGTACTACTGAAAAGTGTCGATAAAGATGGTTTTGTGTTTTACACCAACTTAGGCAGCCGCAAAGCACAGCAGCTTGGGCACAATAGCAATATCAGCCTACATTTCCCTTGGCATCCGCTTGAGCGTCAGGTCCATATTACGGGTGTTGCAGAGAAGCTGTCACCGATGGAGAACATGAAATATTTCACTTCTCGCCCGAAAGAGAGCCAACTTGCTGCGATCGCCAGTAAACAGAGTAGCCGTATTTCCGCTCGAGGCGTGTTGGAAGGCAAATTCCTAGAGCTGAAACAGAAATTCGCCAAAGGGGAAATCCCAATGCCAACCTTCTGGGGTGGCTTCCGTGTGAAACCACAAAGTATCGAGTTTTGGCAAGGTGGCGAGCACCGCTTGCATGACCGTTTCTTATTTTCTAATCAAGAAGGGACGTGGGATATTGATCGTCTTGCGCCATAATCACGCGAAAACAAAGAATAAAAAAACACCGCCCAATTTGGCGGTGTTTTTGTTTATTAAGAATCAGCGTTCGCCGTTAAGCACCACAGAGAGCTGATGTTTAAGTAGGGTCTTTGGCACAATGGAGCCGTAACCAGCTTCCATCGCTTTGTCGATCAACTCATTCTTGCTGTTGGCTTCAAACTTCGTACGTAGACGAGCAACATGCCCCTCTACTGTTTTAGTGGAAATACCCATGACCTGAGAGATGAATTGCGGTTTTTTTCCATACAGCAATAGGAATAAGGTTTCTTGTTCGCGGCAGGTTAGCTTTTCGGGTTCGGGTTTCAGGTTAGAGAAGCGGAAGATTGATTTTTTGCTCGGGTTTCCACCAATGGCTCGGCAAACCCAATAGCCTACTTCGATGACGGCGGTATCAGTCAGTTCACGCCCATAAAAGATGGTGCCAATGATGTTGCCATCGTCATCTCGCCACGGCGTTTTAGTAAAGATATGCGCTCGCCAATGACCATCAGGATAGGGGTGGATATCGAGGATCTTCAGTGACTCGCCAGTCTCAATAACATGCTTATCTTGCTCTTGAAACTCTTTTGCACACTCAATGGTTGGGCTCGCCATTTCAAAGTCTGTCTTTCCAATACAGGCTTCAGGTGAATCGTAGCCTATCAATTCTGCGTATTCCTGATTCACATATCGGAATACTGACGCTTTATCTTTGCATCCCCAACAACCCGGTAGCTGTCGGAGGAGCGACTGTTCTATGGTATTGACTGGAATATTCACAAGAGGGCTCACTACTGCTACGTATCGCCTGCTTTATTGCAGGTCAGTGTTCTCACTTCGATTATCCTGAAATTTCTCTTACGAAATCGTTCCTTGATCATGCTTTCAGGAATTGCGCCAGACAAACTGGAAAAGAGAGAAGATAGATCAAGTTAGCTCAGCGTGATGATTAAGCTCAGGATACGGTGAGGTGGCCCATATAATATCAGCTTATGCCATTGTTTTCATTGGCGTAGAGCAAAAAAAAGGCCAGCCTGAAGACGGGCTGGCAACACAAGATATAATCTTGTCGACGTGTAGAAGAGGTTCTAAATTACATAGCGAGGGTCTGCTAAGTAAGTTAGAGGTATCAAGTAGATACCGGTGAACTCAGGGTCGTATGCATCCTAGAGCTCGAGGTCTAATGTATTGAATTGAGCGTAAATTGGTAAGGGGGGAATTCCCTCTATGTTGCTGTTTTCTGGTTAATTCATGCGCTTTTGATCGTAATTTGACCTCTTGACTTACATTGGTGTGCACTTCAACCGCAAAGATCTTTTGAGTCGAGCTGTCTCAACTTTAGTAATTTTGACTATCTATCCGTTTTTGTTAAAAAAAATTGGTTGCACATTGACCGTAAGTTACTCTTACATGATCATCGTTCCGGAACTATGATCATGTAGAGTGCCTTGATCGTGTTGGTTTGATCTTGTGCGATTGAGTTGGGGAAGATTTGCAACCCCACCGAGAAGGTATATGATGCCAAGGTGTAAGCCGACCGTGAAAGACGACTGTTTTAAATGAGTGATTCAAATAACCCGAAAGCCCCGCTGTATAAAGAGATCGCGCTGCCTAAACCAGCAGAGTTGATCACGCTTCCGTCTTATATGGATTGCCATGATCATGCTTACACGCAGATCGTGATCGGTTTGAAAGGCCAAGCGGAATTTGAAGTTCGTGGACAGGGTAATTTAGTTGGCCCGGGACAAGGTTGCATCGTAACGGCGTCTTCTGATCATGCTTTCGGCGGCGTGATTCATCAATCAGACATTTTGGTACTCAACATGCCAAAGCCTGCTAATGATGACCCTGAGATGCTACAGAAAATCAATAATCTAGAGCGCTCTCATCTTTACTTCCAACTGGATGGTCAAATCCAAAAGCTGATTCAGATGTTGGTACAGGAGATGCGTAATCATCCTGATGATTTGCTGCTTAGTCGCGCTTGTAACGATACTGTGATTGCGTTGATGCAACGCCATATCTCTTCATTTGAAACATCAAAAAAAGATTCACGATTCGATTTGGATGCGATAGATCGTTACATCGAACAGCATTTGAGCCATAAAATCAGCGTTGCGCAGTTGGCAGGTAGTGTGTTCTTGGGCGAAAGCCAGTTCCACAGCTTATTTAAAGAGCAAATGGGTATAACGCCGCATCAGTACGTGCTAGGTAAACGTATTGATATGGCGCGTGATTTGATTGAGCAAGGCCACCTTACTCTTGGCCAGATAGCCGAATTCACAGGTTTTTCTAGCCAAAGTACTTTCACGCATACTTTTACTCGTTTACAAGGTTTGTCACCTTCGCAGTATAAGAAACAGAGTTAATAAAATATCTTTCTTTTTGTTCGTCTTGTTGCTTATTGATAGAACGCCGCGCATTGGTCGCGGCTTTTTTACGTCTGTATTTTGCACAGGAAAGTCGAACTTTTTTGCGTAATTCCCCTTTAAATTTTCAGTGTTTTTGCCCATTCCTCACAAAATCACAATCTAAATCCTTCTTATTCAAATAAAAATTGCCCAAAACCTCTCTACTTTTGTTGTAAATGACATGCAAAAATTAATTTTTACAACACAATATATTATCTAATTGCGTGTGACTATGTAGGTGTTTTGTTATAAAAGCGATTTTTTAGCAAAAAGCTCGGAGTTTTTGACAAGTATTCTTCTCGGGCTCAAAATACACTGCCAGCCATTGATGATCCTCGAAGCGGTTTTCGAGGAGAGAGATTGAGGAAAACGCATGTTTACTGCAACAAACGTGTTAACACCGGAATTTATCGAGCAACCGCTTGATAAGTTGTGGTCACTGATCTCGCCATTGTACATGGTGGACGAGTCTCAATGGCTAGAGCAATTATTGCCACTAGCAACGCCGACAGCGGAAGAAAAGTCGGCAATCACGACCCAAACAACTCAGCTTATCGAAGCCATTCGTGCCGATAAGAAGTCAATTCAGATGATTGATGCGCTGTTGTTGGAATACAGCCTAGATACTCAAGAAGGCATCTTGTTGATGTGTCTTGCAGAAGCGTTGATGCGTATTCCGGATTCAGCGACGGCCGATGCACTGATTAAAGACAAGTTAAGTGTTGCGGATTGGAAATCTCACCTTAAGAGTTCAGATTCTGTCTTCGTTAACGCTTCAACTTGGGGGTTGATGCTGACAGGTAAAGTGATTGGCATTGGTGACCAAGAAACCCAGAGCCCAAGTCAGGCTGTAAACCGTCTGGTGAACAAATTCTCTGAACCTGTGATTCGTAAAGCCATGTATCAGGCAATGAAGATCATGGGTCACCAGTTTGTACGTGGTCGTACGATTGAAGAAGCACAAAAGAACGGTCGGCCAATGCGCGACAAAGGTTTCACTTACTCATTCGATATGTTGGGTGAAGCGGCGCTAACCACGGCAGACGCAAGTAAGTACTTCAAAGACTACCTAATGGCGATTGAAGCCGTAGGTCGAGAAACGTATGGCAGTGACACGAGTCCTGCGCCTTCTGTTTCTATCAAGCTTTCAGCACTTCACCCACGTTACGAAGTAGCGAATGAAGAACGCGTGATGACTGAGCTTTACGATACGCTGACGCAACTGCTTAAGCGCGCTATCGAAGTGGATGTTGCCATCACGATTGATGCAGAAGAAGCAGACCGCCTTGAGCTGTCACTGAAGCTGTTCGAAAAACTGTACCGTAGCGATCTACTCAAAGGCTGGGGCAAGTTTGGTCTTGTGGTTCAAGCCTACTCGAAACGTGCGCTGCCAGTATTGGCATGGTTGAACGGTTTAGCGAAAGAGCAGGGCGATTTTATCCCACTGCGTCTCGTGAAAGGCGCGTACTGGGACAGCGAAATTAAGTGGTCGCAACAAGCGGGTTACGAGAATTACCCTGTTTACACGCGCAAAGAAGCGACGGATGTTGCTTACCTCGCGTGTGCACGCTTCCTACTAAGTGAAGGCGTGCGCGGTAATATCTTCCCGCAGTTTGCTAGTCACAACGCGCACACTGTTACTGCAATTGCTGTGATGGCAGAGCACAAAGATTACGAATTCCAGCGTCTGCATGGTATGGGCGATTCGCTTTATAACCATGTGATGGACACTTATGGTCAGCCAGTACGTATTTACGCGCCAGTCGGTAGCCATGCGGACCTACTGCCTTACTTGGTTCGTCGCTTACTAGAAAACGGCGCGAACAGTTCATTTGTGCACCGTTTGGTCGATGCACGTTGTCCAATTTCAGAGCTGACGCATCACCCTGTTGATGTGCTGACCTCTTTTGAGACGCTACACAACGGTCAAATCCCAATGCCAACTGGCATCTTCCCAAAACGTAAAAACTCATACGGTGTGAACGTTGATATCGACAGCGAAGCGAAGCCGTTTGAAGCGCAGGTTGAAAGTTTCCTGAATCAGAAGTGGACTGCGGGTCCGATCATCAACGGCGTGAAACATGCCGAAAGCATGATCAAGGAAAACTCCGCAGAGATCATTGCTGCCCCTTACGATCGTCGTATTGAAGTGGGTCAGGTGGCTTTGGCAAGCCTTGATCATGTTTCCGCTGCAATCGAAGCGGCTGATGCTGCATTCCCAGAGTGGAAAGGCACCGCAATTGAACAAAAAGCGGCGTGCCTAGATAAGCTTGCGGATCTGATGGAAGAAAACTTGGCTGAGCTGGTGGCGATTTGTCACCAAGAAGCGGGTAAGACGATTCACGATAGTATTGATGAAGTGCGTGAAGCGGTCGACTTCTGTCGTTACTACGCGAAGCAAGCGCAAAACCTCCAGCCGTTCGAGTTGGAAGGTTTTGATGGCGTGAAACGCATGTCTAGCCGCGAAGGTTTGGGCGTATTCGTTTGTATCAGCCCATGGAACTTCCCATTAGCGATTTTCCTTGGTCAAATCACCGCGGCATTGGTTGCAGGTAACACAGTTGTGGCTAAGCCCGCTGAGCAAACTAGCTTAGTTGCGGCGCGTGCGATCGAATTGATGTTAGAAGCCGGCTTCCCAGCGGGCGTGATTCAGCTATTGCCGGGTCGTGGTGGTGAAATTGGTCATGCACTAACGTCTCATGATGCGATTGCAGGTGTAGCATTTACTGGTTCGACGGCAACGGCGCAACGCATCAACGTGACGCTTGCCGAGCGCAGCGCGAAGCCAGTCCCGTTTATCGCTGAAACTGGCGGTCAAAACGCCATGATTGTGGATAGTACGGCACTACCAGAACAAGTTGTGCGTGACGTGATTCGTTCCGCTTTCGCTTCTGCAGGCCAACGTTGTTCTGCTCTGCGTGTTCTGTTCGTTCAAGAAGACGTTGCGGACCGCATCATCAACCTTATCCAAGGTGCAATGAATGAGCTGCATGTTGGTATTCCTTACCTACACAAAACGGATGTAGGGCCGGTTATCGACAGCAATGCAAAAAATAAACTCCTTGCTCACCTAGAGCACATGACAAGCACACAAACCAAAGTTGCTCAATTGCAATTGGATGAAACGTGCCAGCACGGTGATTTTGTGTCGCCAAGTGCGTTCGAAATCTCGGGCATTGATGTTCTGAAAGAAGAGCAATTCGGCCCTATCTTGCACATTGTTCGCTTTAAAGCGTCTGAGTTGCCAAACGTGGTTGAGCAAATCAACCAAACCGGTTTTGGCCTCACAATGGGCATCCACAGCCGTAATGAAACCACTTACCGTTGGATTGAAAAACACGCTCGCGTGGGTAACTGCTACATCAACCGCGATCAGGTTGGTGCAGTCGTTGGCGTTCAGCCATTTGGTGGTCAAGGTTTGTCTGGTACAGGTCCGAAGGCGGGTGGTCCTCACTACCTATACCGCTTCACTAAACAACATCTTGTTCAAGCAGAGAAGGCGTAAGGAGTCGCATTATGGTTCATCAGATCACGTATTTTAAAGATGCATTCTCTGCTTGGGAGCAGTGGAATCTGACCGATTTTGATTACAAATGTGAGCATTTGCTGGCATTTAAATCTGCGATAGAAGAGCAGCATAGCGTGGCTGGCAAAGTGGTGTCTTACCACTTGCAACAAGCGTCAGCTCTGTTAGCAGAAACTCATCAGTTAGTTGGCCCTACGGGCGAAACTAACGAGCTGTACGCGGCGGGGCGTGGTGTGGCTTTGGTCGTTTGTGAAAACAACCTAGCGAATACTGAGAACGCACTGTACAGCACTTTTGCAATGATCACCTGTGCCCTGATTGCGGGCAACAGCGTGGTGATTTGTAGTGACAATACAGAACTTAATCAGATGGTTAAGCAGGCTGTAACGTCAGCAAACTTCCCATCTAACTTAATCCAAGTGGTTGCGTACGACGCGTCTTCCCCGCTGTTAGACAGCGACGTACGTAGTGTTGGTTATGTTGGGCATTCACAGGTTGAGCATGCGCTTAACCTGCAACTGGCTAAGCGTGACGGTGCCATCGTCGGTTTAGTTTCTGAAACGGATTTAGAGTCACCGACATTGACTCATGATCCTCATCTGTCGTTGCGCTTCATTACTGAGCGTACTCGAACGATAAATATTACAGCAGTGGGCGGTAACGCGACTCTACTCGAGTTGGGAAGCGACTCCCACTAACCTGACTTGTGATACCAATCTGAATAAAAGAGCCTGAGAGCTTACTCGGGTTGGTATCTCTTGTTCTGGTGTATTGCTGAGACGGCAAAATACCCGAAGAAACAAGGAAGGAAATAATTATAACGAGGACTATCAAATGATAGAAAATAGCTTTGCTATCACGACCACTTTTGTGGCGTATTTACTAATTATGGTTGCCATTGGCGTTTACGCGTATAAGAGGACTTCCAATTCATCTGACTACTTCCTAGGTGGTCGTAGCCTTGGTCCATGGCCAGCGGCACTCTCTGCGGGCGCATCAGACATGAGTGGGTGGTTGCTGCTGGGTCTTCCGGGGTATGCGTATGCAGCAGGTATCGAAGCGTTCTGGCTAGCGGGTGGTCTGCTACTGGGTACGTGGGCAAACTGGTTGATCAATGCGAAGCGTCTACGTACGTATAGTATTCAAACCGATTCACTAACGCTGCCTGAGTTCCTGTCGCGTCGCTTCAACGATAAGTCGAAACTGATTCAGACAATCTCTGCGTTCTTCATTCTTTTATTCTTCCTTTTCTACACCAGCTCAGGCTTGGTTGCAGGGGGTAAACTGTTTGAAACCGTATTCGGCTTGGATTACAGCATTGCCGTTATCATCGGTACCGTGTGTGTAGTTTCGTACACGCTATTTGGTGGCTTCCTGGCGGTATCTTGGACGGATTTAGTACAAGGTCTATTGATGGCGGCGGCACTGATGATTGTGCCTGTTGCTGTAATGGACGGCGGCCTAGGTCAACTAGCGACTGACATGCACAACATCAACCCAGAGCTATTAACGCTATGGAACGATGTGAAAGGTGAACCTCTATCGGCTATCGCGATCATCTCGCTAGCGGCTTGGGGCCTAGGCTACTTTGGTCAGCCACATATCCTAGCGCGTTTTAAAGCTTCTCGTTCAAACAAAGACCTAACAACAGCGCGTCGTATCGCTGTGGGTTGGACTGCGCTGTCTATGGCGGGTGCAATGCTTGTGGGTCTTGTTGGTCTAGTGTGGGTAACAGGTCACCCTGGTACCCAACTGGATGAGGGTGAGAAAATCTTCATGCTATTGGTGAATACGGTATTCCACCCAGTCATTGCAGGTATCCTACTGGCGGCAATTCTTGCGGCGGTAATGAGTACTGCAGATTCACAGCTTCTAGTATCTTCATCAGCTCTTGCTGAAGACTTCTACAAGCAAGTGATTAAGCCAGATGCAACGTCTGAAGAAGTGGTAATGATTGGCCGTGTAGGCGTTATCGTGATTTCTCTTATCGCGCTATTCCTAGCAATGACGCCAGATAGCTCTGTTCTAGGTCTTGTATCTTACGCTTGGGCAGGCTTTGGTGCTGCGTTTGGTCCGGCAGTTGTACTTAGCCTTTATTGGAGCGGTATGAACCGTAACGGCGCACTAGCAGGTATCCTAATCGGTGGTGTGACTATCGTGGTTTGGAAACAGCTAACAGGCGGTTGGTTCGATGTGTACGAAATCGTACCGGGCATCATCTTCTCTACTATCGCTATCGTGGTTGTGAGCAAAATGACTGGCGGTGCTGCGCAAGACGTACTAGAGCAACACAAAGAGTACCAGAAGAAGTTGGTTGAACTAGACTAATCATTCTCAAGTGAAAACAAAGCCCGCGTTCGTCGCGGGCTTTTTTGTGCTTACTCTATGGTTGATGGTCGATGGTGATTTGAATGACTACTAACACCTCAATTAGAGAATTTCTGAGGTATAGTAAAAAACGTGTTGACCCGTCTATCAGTGTAGGGCTGATGCTATGTCTGTACCGACAAAAGGAGCCACTATGCTAACCGTAACCCAACTGGCCAGAGAGTGTGGACTCTCTCGTACTACGATTCTTTACTATGAGCGTGAAGGCTTGCTAGCGCCTGCACATCGCTCAGAAAACGGTTATCGCTGGTATGGAGAAAAAGAGATGCAGCGTTTAAAAACCATCTCGTCTTATCGTTCTTATGGGTTACCGATTTCCAGCATACGCACTTTGTTGGCACAGAAAGGCAAATCTCAAGCGGAGATCTTGAAAGACCATTTCAGTGAGCTCGAACGCGAGATTCAAAACCTACGATCGCAGCAAAAAGCGATCGTGGTGCTATTACAAGAACCACAACTGATAGAGGATAATATTGTGACTAAAGAACGTTGGGTACAAATCATGCAAGCTGCGGGTTTCTCTGAAAACGACATGGTGACATGGCACCAGAAATTTGAAGAGATGGAGCCTGCTGAGCACCAAAAATTCCTTGAATCTTTGGGGATTGAGCAAGACGAAATTGTGCGCATTCGTGCTCTATAATTAGCGCCTAAGCAGCGTATTAAAAACCGGTTAAATAAGAATAAGCCTCTTCGTGAGGCTTATTCTTATGGCGTTGTATTCAATAGAAAAAAGTTTAATAACAGGCAGCTTGATAACAAACCGTTTAGTTGCGGATTTTTGAGTAAACTACAGTGTTGCTCAATTCCCCTGAGGTAGACAGGCGGTCGTGTCTCAACTCGCCTTCAAAATCATAGCCACAACGCTCTGCGACGGCGCGGCTTTTTAGGTTGGTTGAAT
Organism: Vibrio sp. Sgm 5; assembly: GCF_026241575.1. Classification (NCBI taxonomy): domain Bacteria; kingdom Pseudomonadati; phylum Pseudomonadota; class Gammaproteobacteria; order Vibrionales; family Vibrionaceae; genus Vibrio; species Vibrio sp. Sgm 5. Next base: position 2,404 of record NZ_JAPHPY010000068.1, on the reverse strand, counting down.
CTGCCGTAATAGCAATGCGCCTCGCACCAAGATCTTCAAACGCGTAGCGCTCTAATTCTAACACCGCCTCGGAAATGTAGCCGTTACCAACAGCGATATCATCTAACCAGTAGCCAATCTCAAATGCTGGTACTTCTTGGTCTCTAATCATCAAGCCAACGGCGCCAATTAAGCGGTCGCTTTCTTTCTCAATGATGAAGTAACGCAGTTCCTCTTCGAAGTTTTCAAAGTTGGCGATGGCTTTTTCTGTTCCCTCAATCATGGCTTCTAGTGTGAGCACATGTGGCACCCAAGGAAGGTACGTTTCGAGCGTCTTCTGGCTGCGCACAACCGCTTGATGTGCTTCTTCTGCACGTTCCAAACAAGCAGGGACTAACTTAAGACGTTTCGTTTCCATATCGATTCTCCTTTGGGTGAAAAATGAACGAAAAATCATTTAATCAGATGTACTTAGAATGATCTAGTCGTTAGTACAATATTATTCGCTTGGTTTGCTTGGAAGAACCTGAGAGAATCGTACGGTTATTAAACCAACTAGGTTCATTATGAAACTTTTAGTAAGAAACTTGGCTCGTGAAACGACCGAGCAAGATATGCGCACATTATTCTCAGCGCACGGCAAAGTAGAACTTTGTACTCTGGTTCTTGATCAAGAAACGGGTCTATCGAAAGGGTTTGGCTTTGTGATCATTCCAGATGAAGCAGAAGCAATTGCTGCACTAGAAGCGCTAAACCTTTCTAGCGTCGCGAAAAGCAAAATCCGCGTGAAAGTCGCTCAAGACTAAGATAGAGAAAAGCCAGCATCATCGCTGGCTTTTTTGTCCTTCAAACGAACGTTTTTTGATAGACACAAACTTCACGCTCAGCCCCTTTAGGGCCAACCCAAGTGTTTTCGACATAAGGTACATTGAGTTTGTTTATCACCGATTTGGAACGGTGGTTTTCTACTAAGTGCAGTACCTTAATTCCGGCTAACTCAAAGTCGACACGTGCGAACTCGATTAGGGCGTTCGTAGCTTCAAACGCGTAACCCTTCCCCCAGTAAGGGACACCTAGCCAATATCCTAAAGTACCATAACCATCCTCAATTCTCGTTATGCTCACGGCCCCTAATAACTCTCCTGACTCACGCAAGGTAATCGCGTAGACGACACCTCTGCGCTCGTTGTACATTGGCTCATGTCCTTCAATCCATGTTTTCGCCATAGACAGCCCATAAGGATGTGGAATGTTCGCGGTCATATCTGCGATGACTTTTTCACCTGCGAGTAAAGCGACGCGTTCACTATCTTCATGCTGAAAAGGTCGCAGAATGAGTCGTTCAGTAAAGAGTTTTGGTTGTGTTGGCATAACGGCATCACCTTACAGATTGAATGACCCAAACATCAAGATCAGGTCGGTAGGTAGTATCGAAGTAGCCTAAATCGTGAAATGCGAATTGAACTCCAGCTTCATTCGCTCTAGGTTGGTTGCCGCAAATTACATTGAACATGGCGCTCATAAAACGGCCGTGGGAGACCACCAAGTAACGACCACGGCCTCTTCTTATGATGGACTGAAGAGCAAGGCTAGCACGTGCAAAAAGTCCCACACCGCTTTCCCCTTCATTGGCAGAGACAACGCAAGGTTGGTACGGGTTGACGAAATCAGCCATAGGGTATTTGTGTTGAGATTCGCTAAAAGGTAGCCCTTGCAAAGGGCCGTTATCACGCTCCATCAATTCATCATGTGTGGTCATAGGGACATTTAGGTGTGTAGAAAATATCTCTCCAACATGACGTGCACGCTGCATTGAGCTACTTAAAATCGCATCGTACTTTCGCCCTTCTTCGGCAAATTGTTTCGCGCGATTTTCGGCTTGTTGAATCCCTACTTCGGTGAGCGGACTATCAAAGCGCCCTTCGTGAACGCGTAAATCATCCGCTTGTGAACGTCCATGACGAACAAAAGTAATGTGGATCATCGGTGACTTCCTTGTCAGTTATTTTTATTGGGCAGAAACGCTGAACAATAGCATGGCTTTACCAAATAAAAGTGGGTTCAACTAATTCCTATCCTTGTGATTCTCTATTATTTTTGGATGAAATTCACACTGTAAATCGCTGAAATTTGAACCGGTTATGATGGGGGGCTTGATAATTGTCAGCCGTCGCCAATCGCTTTTGAATAAAAACAAACGGCAATAATAACTTATGTGCTATGTCGCGTAGAATTACATACATAAGCGTTATTTTTTATAGTTGAGGAATGAAAGTTGAGGTCTGACCAAGGTCTCATAATTTGACCACTGAAAAGGGATTTTTTGGAGGTGGGACACAAAAAAACAATGGGGCTAATTATATGGTCCGCCTCACTCTCAAGCCCTACGCTTAGAGTAGGCTCTCAGAACGAGGTGAACCATATG
>NZ_JAPHPY010000067.1:0-22621 GCF_026241575.1 Vibrio sp. Sgm 5 | reverse complement strand
GACTCCGAATACATTAGCGCAAACCAACTTCGTTATTACTAAATTGTAGTTGCAATAACGGGGCGGACCATACATTTGTGTTTCTAGCTAGGTGTTACTCACTTTTATAGCTGTAGTTGTAGTAACCGTAGCCATATCCGTAGGAGTTAGATGCTTTCTTCTCAACCGCGTTGAGGATAACACCTTTTACCTCTACGCCAGATTGTTCAAATCTGCCTTGGGCAACTTCGATCTCTTTCAATGTCGTTTGGTCAAAACGAGCAACCATCAAAGTTGTACCAGCTAGTGCGCCAACGATACTAGGGTCAGTTACGGCTAACACTGGTGGTGTATCGATAATGACTAAGTCGTATTGTGCAGCCATAGCATCAATAAAGTCTTTGAATCGTGGGTGCATCAAAAGCTCCGATGGGTTTGGTGGCACTTGACCACGAGTTACCACATCTAAGTTTTCGATAGACGTCGATTTGATGATCTCGTTGGCTGTTACTTTGCCGCTTAGATGATCTGATAGGCCATTGTCCCAACGAAGGCCGAAACATTGTTGTAAATAGCCTTTACGCATATCCGCGTCAATGAGTAGAACTTTCTGACCTGTCTTGGCTGCTACTGCTGCAAAGTTGGTAGAGACAAACGTCTTACCAATAGATGGCGCTGGGCCAGAAATCATCAGGATGTTGTTTTTTGCTTCCATCATTGCGAAGTGTAAGCTGGTGCGTAGGCTTCTCAATGCCTCAATAGAGAGGTCTGCAGGGTTTGCTTCGGCAAGTAGAACCAACTCTTTGTTTACTTTGCCTTTATTGCGCTTAAGTTTGCTCGCAAATTCAAGCTGTTGTATAGACTTTGGTACGCTTGCGTATACTGGCATACCCATTTGTTCAATTTGATCAGGGGTCTCGACACCACGATGGAAAGCTGCACGGATAAGTACAAATGCAACACCTACCATGCCACCTAGAAGTGTTGCTAAAACAACAATCAACGCTTTCTTTGGTTTAATTGGCTTAGAGAAAGACTGTGCACTGTCTAGGATACGTACGTTACCAACGGTACCTGCTTTAATAATGTTTAGTTCTTGAACTTTGTTTAGAAGCTGGATGTAAATTTGTTGGTTTACTTCAACGTCACGTGTCATACGAAGTACTTCACGTTGTGTTTTAGGCAGTTTTTGTACTTGTTTATTTAAACGTTCTTTCTCTTTAAGAAGTGTTTGGCGTTTATCGAGCAGTGATTTGTAAGCAGGGTGGTCTTGTGTAAAGCGTTGACTAATCTCACTCTCTTTAAAAGTAAGCTCATTCAATTGCGCTTCTAATTCAACCATTACTTTCAGGGTTGATTGCGCTTCAAGGCCAAGGTCAATAGATTCGTTTTCTTGACGGAATTGGTTCAAGATATCTTCAGAGGCGGTTAACTTTACTTTGATGTCCGGAAGGTGACCTTTTAAAAATTCTAGGCTTTGTTCTGCTTCTGCTGAATTACGTTGAACATTTTGTAAGAAGTAGTTTTGGCTAATATCATTCAAAATCTCCTGAATTCGAGCTCGGTCTTGACCTGAGAAACTAAGTGAAATGATGCCGGTTTGTTTACCGCGTTCGCTAATCGACAGGTTTTGTTGCAGTTGGTTGATTGCATCAAGCTTACTAATTTTGCTTACTGTAAAAGTTGAGCCATCTTGAGCAAACATCTCATTTGCCATAAATTGGTAACCGTCTTTATCGATCAACTCACCAACTTTACCTTCAAGCACGACACGACCATCATCTTGCAGTAGTTTAAAGGTTTTTTGTTCTGCGTTGACGACCTCTAATGTGTGAGGAATACCAAGAGCATAAGTTGGGATGTTAAACCGAGACACAGAAAGGCGGATTTGGTCACCCTGTAAACGCGCTAATCCTTTACCAATAAATGGGATGTAGTTTGGTGTAACGACAGTGGTTAAGTTGAATTTATCAACGGTATCACCAAGGATCATACGTGACTTGATGATCTCAATTTCTGTCGTTGCAGATGATTCGGCAGAAAACAATTCGCCCATATCACCAACCATTGCTGAAATGCCACCTGAGCTCTTCTTCTCTATTTGAATAAGCGCGTCAGCTTTGTATATGGGTGTCGATAGAATGGCAACACCGACACCTACAACAGAGAATAGGAATACGGTACATAATATAAACCACTTGGCATCAAGGATGATCCCAAATAGCTTCCCCAAATCGATTTCATCGTCGACTTGACGTGATTGCTTAATAGTTTGTGTTGTCATTACATTAACTTCTTAAATACCTTGCCATAGGCGTTTGAAAATGAGCCTTTCGGCTTATAGTTTTTTAGTCCAAGCTTGTGCGGCTTCATCTATGAGAGCATAAGCATGGTCGAATGCTTCTTTGCTCTGGCGATATGGATCGGGTATGTTCTTTCCACCAATCCACTGGCCAAACAACATTGTTTTGCCGCGAGCTTCTGGAGCAATCTTGGTTAAGGCTTCTTGGTGGCCTTTCTCCATGACTAAAATCAGATCATATTGTGCACATAACTCAGGGGTTAATTGCTGAGCGCAATGCCCTTCTAAATCTATTCCGTGTTCAAGTGCAACTTTAGTTGCCATTTCATCAGCAGACTTGCCCTTTAAGTGGCTTTTTTCTACGGCAATACCAGCAGATGCCACCTTTTTGTTGGGTAAAAGAGACTGTAAAAGTCGCTCTCCTGTTGGTGAACGGCAGATATTACCCACACAAACCACTAAAATATTAGAAAACAAATTCTTTTCCTTTCTAAGTGAACAAACGTTATGAATAACGTTTTCTGCTTAAAAATTGATGTTTGTAGAGGGAGTTAAGCTACTCCCTCTAGACGTATGCGATTTAAGGCCAGTTGCGGATACGCAGTGCGCCTTCCGTCAATTCATTGAAGCCAGAAATTGTAGGTACTAACTGAGCAATTACTCGATTCCAACGACTGATTGGTGCTGCAGTCACATAAACGATGTCGTATGGGTTTAGGTCAAATTCAGTACCAATCACAAGAGCAGAAGCATCTGAAACATCTAGCTGATAAATATCAGCCATCTTAGCTTCTTCTTTTGAGCGTCGAATGACAAATACGCCAGTTGCATCTGCAGAGATTTGGCTGATTCCTCCTACATTACTTAATGCTTCCGTTAGGCTCATGCCCGCGCGGTCAATTTTAAGTAGTTTCGGATCGTTTACTTCACCCATCACGAATACTTTTTGGGCGTCATTACGTGGTACGTGAACGATGTCTCCTGATTGAAGTAGGCGGTTTTGAGTCAAGTCACCTTGCTGCATCAATGCATATAGAGAGATGTCTTGGACTTCACCATTGCGTGTTAGTGTCGCATTACGCCAGTCAGCATCTTGAGCTAACCCCCCCCCGCGGTTAACTGCGTCAAGGAGTGTTAATGGAATATTTGTGATGGGTTGTTGACCAGGTTTGTTTACTTCACCAGTAACGTATGTTTTTTTAGAACGAAATGCAGCAACACTCACATCTACTTGAGGGCTTTCGATATACTTGGCTAAACGTTTAGCGATGTCAGTACGAATTTGACGTACGTTTTTGCCTTCAACTTCAACAATACCAATGTAAGGGTAGAAGATGGTGCCATCGGCATGGACCCAGTTACCTGCTTCTGCGGAACTACGGTAAGAGCCGGCAGGAATGGTTAGTTCAGGGTGGTCCCAAATGGTAATGTTCAGAATATCGCCAGGACCAACAACGTACTCGTACTTCGCAATCTCTACATCAAGCTCAGGATTCGGCTTGGAAAATGGTTCTGCAGGATTTAATGAGGAGACACCTTCAAGGGTTAACGGATAGACAGTAACTTGAGATTCTAGGTCTGTCGCTTCGGTAGTCATTACCGTTTTGTCACTGGTTGACAGATGACTGCCGGGTACAGTACACCCAGTCAGAACGATTGGAAGAATCGTTATCCCCAAAACTTTGTTAAATTTATTCATTGGTTTCTTGCTACCGAAAGAAAATTTGCCGACTGAAATTGGTTCACTTTTTGTTTGACGAGACGCCCATCAATATAGATGTATTCGTGTCATCGTTAGCCTTTTTAAAACGATTCCATTCAGTATTTTTATGTAATAAATGCTCTTAATCGTGCGTAATGATTCAGAGAGGTCATTTTTATTTATGAAGGTAGAGATTCTAACCAACAAAAAATAGACAACTATTATCCATCTTGTTGCAATGAAGGCAACCTGATACTGAAAAAATACTGACAAATACCTGACAAAAGTGGGGCTATCTCAAGTTACTAGTGAAAATGCGCTGTTTTGCACATGTAAACCACTGTTAATGTGAAAAAACTCATACCAAAGTTCTATGCATCCTATTTACACTATATGCAACTGCCGTTATGCTTCCTGTTGCGGTCGGATATAACAAAAATATTGGAGCTAATTTTGAAAATCAAACTTTTAACGGCAAGTGTGGCGGCGGTGCTACTGGCTGGCTGTGGTAGCGATAGCGACCCAGTAGTGAAAACCTATTCAGTTCAGGCATATGATCCAGCAGTTATTGACATGAAAGTGACATACACCTGTGGTGAGCTTACAGGTGAGGCGGATGAGTTAACGACAAACTACAAAGGCATGGTTGGTCAAGCTCGTATTAGCCACATTGATGTAGTGACAGCACCACACGAGTGTGAATTTGTACTGAGTCCTACAGCTACAAGTCGTGACTCGTCTAACGGCAAACCAATCACAACGGAATACACCATTCCTCAAGGTTTAGCACAAGTAGATGGCCTAGTTACGGGTTCTCCGTTTACTACGCTTATCGCGGGCTCTCTTGAAGAAGGTGAAGTTTACTCTCCTGAAGTTGCAGAGAAAGTGTTCTCAGACCTTGGTATTGATATCAACGCAATCGGTGTTTCTGTTGATGAGCTTCTACTGAATACTGAACAAGTGGTTCAGGATCTACAGGAGCAAGGCGATGATGGCGCATCGGCTATCGCTACACAGCTAATTGCAACAGCAAACGTTGTTTCAGATGTTATTAAGGCGAACCCAGACGCATCACCTGAGGCAGTTTCTGTAGCAGCTAAAGCAATCACTGAAGAAGTTATTGCTGCAAACCCGGCTTACCCGCTAAGCGAAACTGGTGATGTGATTTACGTAGAGATCCCAGCTGAAGATACACAAAAGGTTGTTGAAGAGGTTAAGGACGCGATTGAAGCAGGTACACCTGTTGAAGACATCAAACCTGACGTACCAGCTATCCCTGATCCTGAAGTAGGTGAACCTATTGAACCTGAAGATCCACCGGGTGGCGGCACAGGCGGTACTGGCGGTAACTAGTCGCTAATAAACTAATTGATACTAAAGGCCTCATCTGAGGCCTTTTTTGATCGTACCACCTTTCTATTTCTTAGCGCTTTGCCAATCCCTTACCGTTTAGATAAGGCAAGATGTGCGGGCGAGACTCTCCAGACAGCTTTCCGGCTGTTTCTTGTGACCATGCACTCTGCTTTTGATTGCTTGTGCGGCTCGCGTAGTACTCTTGCATGGTTTGATCGTAAGCTTGTACATCGTCTACGTTCAGCGTTTGGTATTGGTTTTCGTGGACAATAACGTTAACGGGTAAGCGTGGTTTTACTTCTGGGTTTTGAGCAGGGTGGCCCAAACACATACCAAACAGGATAGCGGCGTTGTTAGGTAAACCGAGTAGCTCATCGACTTGCGCAGCACTATTTCTTAAGCCACCAATGTATACGCCACCTAACCCCATAGACTCCGCAGCTAACAAACAGTTTTGCGCCATGATGCCGGAATCCACAGCACCAATTAGGGCCAGTTCAGTAAAGTCAGCTTGAACGTCAGGATTGATGGTTGCATGACGCTGGTAATCAATGCAAAACACCAAAAATTCTGCAGCACTTTCAACGTAAGCCTGATTGCCAGCGTATTGTGCTAGCAGTTTGCGCTTTTTTGCGTCTGTCACTCGAATGATAGAGACCACTTGCAGCATGCTAGAAGAAGAGGCGGCTAATCCGGATTGGAGAATCGTTTGTAGTTGTTCACTTGCAATAGGCTCAGAGGTGAACTTACGAATAGAGCGATGACCGAGAATGGTTTCAATCGTACTGTTCATGATCAATCAACTTCCTTAGTTTGTTCTTAGTATTGGCTGAATCTTCACCATAACGCTATTTATATTGAGCGTAAACCAGGATGCGCTTCAAACTGTGGCGACGAGCAAAAGGTGAGGCGCTTGGAAAGTGCAGAGGACATAAAGTGACGTTATTTATAAAGTTGGGTATATAATGATTTTTAATAATCAATAACTTACCAAATGTAGAAAACATGAAAGAACTCATACTTCATACCGTCACTGTATTCATGGGCTTTTTTGCCATCATGAACCCGATCGCTAATATCCCTATCTTCTTAAGCCTGACCGCGGATGAAGACAAGCAAACCGTGCGCTCAATTGCGCTTCGCTCTGTGTTTATCGCCTTTGTTATCGTGGCTGTATTCGCTATTGCAGGCAAAGTCATTTTTGACCTATTTGGTATTACCCTTTACGCACTGCGCATTACTGGCGGTATCTTAGTATTCCTCATTGGCTTCCACATGTTGCAAGGGGAATCGACACACAAGAAGACCAAGGAAAAGGCTTATTCACCGGAGCAAGAACAAGCCGCGTTGAGCATTGCCGTTTCACCATTAGCAATGCCGATATTGGCGGGGCCAGGAACACTTGCGACGGCGATGAACTTTGCAACAACGGGTGGAATCACCGAAACCATTATTACCATTGCTTCATTCGCAGTCCTTTGTGTGATGACTTATGTCCTGTTTTTGTTTGGTGACAAGTTAGTGAAAGCCGTTGGTCCAAGCGCACTGAATGTGATCACCAAAATGATGGGATTGATCCTTGCGGTGATTGGCACACAGATGTTTATTGAAGGTGCTGCCGAAGCATATAAAACCGTTTTTGCGTAATCTCTGATTGAACGACTGCAAATCCACATCAACGCTTTGGTTGATGTGGATTTTTTGATCCTAAGTTTCCACTTAAAGAGCAAGAAACACATAGACTTCGCCTATCTCAATAATAAGAATAACCGATTGTTGCTGTAGCACGAATTTCAGTAATCTTTTTAACGTCTTTATTGGGGGGAAACATGGCAACAAAAGCAATCGTAGTCGAAGGTGGTGCAATGCGGGGCGTCTTTGCCAGTGGCGTATTAGACGCATTCTTAGAGCAAGACTACAAACCATTTGATTTTGCTATTGGCGTATCAGCTGGGGCTTCAAACTTGATCGGCTATCTCACTGATTATCCGCACCGTAGTATTAACGTCATCACCAAGTTGGCGACGAGCAAACGCTTTTTCGATCCTACCCGCTTTTTGAAAGGTGGGGATTTGATCGACGTGAAATGGTTGTTTGAAGAGTCAAATCGTTTGTACCCAGTCGATGAAGCAAAACTGTTTGAAGGCATTCCTTTCTTAGCGGCAACGACAAACATCAATACAGGTAAAGCGGATTACTACCGAGTGAATCGTCATAACTTCCACAACGCGATGGAAGCAACAACTGCTCTGCCTATTGCTTACAAACATACCCCGTGTTTCTCCGGTGGTTGTTATACCGATGGCGGTGTGGCAGATTCCATTCCTGTACGAGAAGCCTATCGTCGCGGTGCTCGTGATATCACGGTTGTTCTTTCACATCCTTTGGCTTATGAGAAAAAGCCAGTGAAGACGCCTTGGTTAATGAAGAAGCTGTTCGCTGAACATCCACAAATGGCAGAGGCTATGCTTCATCGCTCAGAGAACTACAATGAGTCGCTTGAGTTCATTCGCAATCCTCCCGAAGGAACGCGTGTTCGCGTAGTTGCTCCGCCAGATGAATTCAACGTTCAGCGATTGTCTATGCGTCAATCTGTCTTGCTCGAAGGCTATGAAATGGGGCTAGAAGCAGGACGCGCTCACCTTACCAACCGGGCTGGTGAACACGGCTTGGACAGAGAAAACTGCCATTTTTGTATTTAGTTCTTGAGTATGAGGAGTTAGTCCAAATCGACTTCAAGCGCTCCCCAAGAGGAAGGTTCTCCCTCTCTTGTTAAGGGGAACAGACGAGAGTCGGGTTTGGCATAACTTAGTCGATGCAGTCGCTGTGTCACGTGGTAGCTGTCGAGCCCAGAAATGGTCACCAAGTCGAGCAGTTCCAAATCAAGGTAACCGTCTGGCATGATCGCTCTTTCCGGTGCGTGCACCATTAACACTTCACCAATCAACATCTCCGTTTGATTGCTCTCAATCTTGATGTGCTCTCTCAAAGCTAGGCCCATCTTGAGGTTACTTTCAAGGACAAAAGGTGCAGGAAACGCATCATCATAATAAGGTGTCAGGCCTGCTGCTTCAAACTCTGAGATATGCTTTGGGTAGCGCGCGGAGGTTTGATGGGCTTTTTGCACAAAGTCTACGCCGATAGCGTTGATGGTGAAATGCTTGGTATCGAGTATGTTTTCTAGCGTGTGACGGCGACTTTTACGTGGACGAACGATAAAGCCGAATAGAGGTGGATGCGAACCCAAATGAACCACCGAGCTCACCACGGCAAGGTTCTCTTGCCCCTGTCTATCTCTTGTGCCGATGAGGTTAGCGCTTTTGTATCCCGCTAGAGAGTTTATCAATCGGGTGCGTTGGCGTTGCTCCATCGATTGAATGTCGTGCTTCGAAAGTTTGATGTTTTCCATATCCTTGAAAGGGGCGGGTGAACCCGCCCTCCTTGTTGATTTTATTTCGGCATGATGACTTCATCAATTACATGGACTACGCCGTTCTTTGCTTTGACGTCGGTAGCAATCACGGTAGCGTTATTGATCATCACTTTATCGCCCATAGTTTTGATCATCACGTCTTGCCCTTGGACTGTCGTCGCTTTATCCATTTTCACTACGTCTGCGGCCATCACTTTGCCCGGAACCACATGGTAAGTAAGAATCGCGACCAGCTTGTCTTTGTTATCTGGCATCAGCAACATATCAACCGTGCCATCTGGAAGCTTAGCAAATGCTTCGTCAGTCGGTGCAAACACCGTAAATGGGCCTTCTCCTTTAAGCGTGTCTACTAAGCCTGCGGCTTTGACTGCTGCCACCAAGGTGTTGAAGGAGCCATTTGCAACGGCGACATCAACAATATCTTCTTTCATCATTCCGTGTTCATGGGCTTGCGCTGGCATTAAAAATGAAAAAGTGGCAAACATAACCGTGGTTGTAACCAAAATACGTTTTAACATTGTGCATTCCTTTCGTTGTTTGGGTACCGCTCTCTCCCTGATAAAAGCCTTTGTTTGTACGCGCGCTTCTTTCTGGGCGATCAACTTGCTTTCTTTTTGCTCGAAGGCCGAACGTGCTGCGCCAGAATTCTCGCTCCTTCTATTTTCACTTCTGTGCGTTTGCGCCATGCCCACAATCGCTCTCTTGCTGCTTTTGCGCTTGCCTCTACATTTACGACGGGCGCGAGATATCGGGAATCGGGATCCAGTTGGTACATGACGGTTTCCATTGCGGTCATTTTCCATGGTTCAAACAACAAGGGCGTGGGAACCATTGCAAGTTCTGGAATCCATTTATGAATGAACTCACCGTCAGCATCGTGCTCTTGTGCTTGTTTCGTCGGATTGTAGATGCGAATCGTATTGGTGCCGGTCACTCCTGCTTGCATTTGAAATTGTGGGTAATGGATACCCGGTTCAAAGTCGAGGAACAACTGAGCTAAGTGAGTGACGCCATCGCGCCAATCCATGTTCATATGATGCGCTAAAAAACTCACCAACATCGCGCGCATGCGAAAGTTGATGTATCCGGTGTGTTGAAGACAACGCATGCAAGCATCGATGAGCGGTATCCCGGTTGTGCCTGACTTCCAAGCGTCCAAGAGTGCTTCATCTCTGGCGCTTACTTGCTGTGATAAAGGTTCATAAGCCTTATTAACACAACGAAACTCCATTTCGCATTCGGATTCAAACTTCTGCATAAAGTGACAATGCCAATGCAGTCTCGAAGATAGCGCAATTAAGCTGCGACGAAACCCTGCCACTTGCCAATGTTTCAGCAGGTATTGGTAAACTTCTCGAAGCGATATATTGCCCCATGCGAGATAGGGAGAGAGGCGAGTGCATGCGGTTCGAGATGCTGTAGGGCTAGAAATACTTCGGTAATAATCTCGTCCCCGACGTTGAAAAAAGTCTTCCATGGTTTGCCAAGCGAGCGAACTTCCGCCCGTTTGCATGCCTTTTATTTTTTCTAACCAAGAAGGAGGGGGCGTAAACGAGCAACCAAGTGCGTCAACATCGAGGGTAATAAGAGAAGCACTTTCAAGGTCGATATCTTCAATCTCGGCTCGCATAACCGTATCCCAATGCTTATCCCAGCCGAGTCGGTCTTTTGCTCCTCGAATGACGGCGCCATGTTCAAATTCGCGCCACGGAACCCCTTGTGATTGAAGCCATTCTGATACTTGTTTATCTCGTTCAAACGTACAACGCAGTCCGATTTCTTGATGGGAGAAAATAGCGTTGATGTTGAACTGATTCTGAATCGCGCTGAGGCAATCTATTGCGCTACCCGACATTACGGACACTTGATGACCAAGAGCCGAAAGTGTTTCGTTCATATCTTGGAGTGATTGCCAAATAAAACGCCAGTGACGAGCTGAGTGATGTGGGTCATCCAGTAACATGGGTTCGACAATATAAAGCAGCACAGTTGGATGCTCTGAAGATAAAGCGTGTTGCAAAGGCGTATGATCGGTCAGGCGTAAATCGCGTTTTAGCCACACTAAGTTGATTGCTTGCATTGAGCCCCTCACTTGTTTTTCGATTTCTACGTATTTGCGGGGCATATTTCTCACTCAGTGATCGATTTTATTGATGTTGACGTAGAGGCACGGAGCAAGGAGGTGCTTTATGTCTATGTCACTCGGTAAATTGGAAAAATTCTTCTATATCGATAAGCTCGTTATCCACTCTCTCGATCTCGCTTTGTATCAAGTATCCGTCTTAGTCGATGGAGAGGAACACTTTGTTACCGACGATAAAGGCAAGTTTTTAAGAGCGCATTCGATACTGGAGTTGCAAAAGCAATGTCGTCACTTGAAAGCGAAAAAACAGGTCCTTCGCCAACAAAGTGCTTACGACGAAATGGTTGGACAGTCATCCAAAGATGGTACTAATGAATTAGAAGTTCCTCTGCGTGATAACCAGCTTTACTGACTGAGAAATAACCAAAAATTGAACTCGACGCCATGTGATGCTTGCTAGACTGACATAAAGCATCACACGGAATCGGCTATGCAGTATTACCCAACTCAAGACATTATCTCTGAGCAGCGGTTCGGCTTTGGGCTCCTTTATCAACACAGTTCGCCAAGTTTAGAAAAGCAACTAAGCAGTAATACCTATTGGCATGAGGCAATAACCAAGTTGCCGAGTACAAACGAAGTGTTGTTGGAACTGAGAAAGCTCAATGAAACCAAACGAGAGCTCAAGCAATCCCCAACCAAAAAGCGTGAAGTGCAAAAGCAAATCGGTGCGTTCTTTCGTGAGCAATATTTGCGACAAGTCGAGGCTCGCAACCAACAGACTTTGCACACTCCGTATGGATTTCAGGAACGCTTGATTCAATTTTGGAGCAACCATTTTGCTATATCGGCAGACACCCGAAAGGTACGTCCGATTGTGGCTAGCGTCGAAAATGAAGTGATTCGAGAACACTGGAATGGTAACTTTGTCGAGATGCTCTTAGCGGTGAGTCAGCACCCAACCATGCTGATGTTTCTGGATAACAACTTGTCGGTAGGACCGAACTCCAAACAAGGGCTGAAACAGGGTAAAGGGCTCAATGAAAACCTCGCGCGCGAAATCATGGAGCTGCACACGCTTGGTGTTGATAGCCAATATACACAACAAGATGTGATTGAACTGTCAAAAGCCATTACTGGCTGGAGTGTTGGATTCAAAGCGCCAAAAGTTGGTTTCCAATTTAATGCAAGAACCCATGAGCCAGGCTCGATAACTCTGCTCGGCAAGCGCTATTCTCAACAAGGTATTGAACAAGGCCGAGCGTGTTTGAGAGATCTTGCGCTGCATCCTGATACCGCAAAACATATTGCACGTAAGTTGGTGCTGCATTTCTTAGGCCCCTCTGGTGAAGCCTTGGTTGAACCGCTCAGCCAAGCTTACCTAAAAGGCAAAGGGGATTTGCTTCCGGTTTATCGATTGTTGATTCAAAGCGCTTTGAGCCAATCGGCAGAAGCGGTGCGCTTTCGTACTTCTCAAGAGTGGTTATTCGCGGTTTTGCGCAGTGCTGATGTCCGTTTTCCTGAATCGAATGACATGCAAATGAGCAAGTCGGGGAATAAATTACTCGGTGCGCAAAGAAGCTTAGGTCAGCCTCCTTTTATGGCGGGTTCTCCTGCTGGTTGGCCAGACAAAGACGCGGATTACAACAGCCCTTCGGCATTAACTCAGCGGTGGCAGTTAGCGAATCGAATCGCTCGACTGGCGGTGAAAAGTGCCAAGTCTCAAGGTGTGAAACCACAAGCTTTTGTTGAGCAAATTAGCCAACAGCTTTACGGCGATGCGTTGGACGAACACACAAGGTTGGTGATGAACAAAGCCCCATCGGCAGAGATGAAGCTTTCTCTACTTTGGCTTAGCCCGCAATTCCAGTATCGATGAGGTGAGTGATGACAATAGATAAACAAACGAACTTAACATCGACTCGTCGACAATTCTTGAAATCCGTTTTAGCCGTGGGCGCAACAAGCATGTTGCCGAATGCAGTCTTTGCTCAATCTAGCTCTCCAAATATCTTTGTTTGGATTACGTTGCGGGGTGCGATGGATGGATTAAACGTTGTGGTTCCTTATGCTGATAAGCAGTATTTAGCTCTCCGTCCGACGATTGGTTTAGCAACAGAAAAACTGAATAAACTCGATGAGTTTTATGGTTTGCATCCGGCGATGAAAACCAGCTTCGAGTGGTATCAAAATAAGCAGATGGCGATGGTTCACGCTTGTGCCACCGCGTATCGTGAGCGCTCTCATTTTGATGGGCAAAAGGTATTAGAAAACGGTACAGACAATCCGTTACATCGTGATGGGTGGTTAAACCGGTTGCTACAACTGGATGCGAAGTCGAAAGGTTTGGCGATTGATTCAGGGTTACCTTTGATTGTTCAAGGAGAGAAGGCAGTCAGCAGTTGGTATCCAAATAATTTGCAAGCGAGAGACAGCCAAGTGGAGCTGCTAGAGGCGTTGTTTCAAAGTGATGAGAAGCTTGCGAGTAATTTTGAAGAAGCGCTGAAGATCGAAATGATGTCGAATCGAAATCGTCCTGGGAAGCAGTTTCCTGTGTTGGCGTCTCAAGCGGGAACTTTTCTCTCTGCTGAGGGAGGTCCAAATATCGCGGTATTGGAACTGGGTGGATGGGATACTCATGCAGGGCAGGGGGCAGAAACAGGAAGGCTTGCCAATCAATTACGTAAATTGGATAACGGTCTTGCCAACCTAAAGAAAGCGTTAGGGAATAACTGGTCGAAAACCGTCGTGATGGCGGCAAGTGAATTTGGACGCACCGCAGCGGAAAACGGAACCAAAGGCACCGATCATGGAACAGCAAACGCCATGTTTATTGCTGGTGGAGCCATAGAAGGAGGCAAGGTGTTGGGAGAATTTCCAGGGCTTGCCCAAACTGAGCTTTATGAAGGGAGAGACTTAGCCCCTGCTAATGATATGAGGGCGGTGATCAAAGCCGTTCTACAGCAACACATGAGCATAGAATCGAGTGCGCTAGAAAGCGTATTTCCTGACAGCGTCCCAGATAAAGCTTACGCAGGCCTTATCCGATCATCTTAGTTTTTACCTTCCAACGATAACAAAAACGCCCCGTCTACAAGCCAGAAACGGGGCGTTTGTATTTAATGTGTTTGAATCTTACACTTGTTTGCGCTGTGCGTCTTTCTTCGCCAGTTTTTCTGCGCGTCGCTGCTCACGTTGTTTGGCACTTTCACCACCGACGTGTTGTTCGCCACGAAACGCTGCCAAAGACACTTGCTTTTCACGCTCTCGGAAGCGCGCTACTTGCTCTTCACTGTGTTTACCAAAACATTTCGGGCAGCTTACGCCTTGCTCAAACTGCTCTGATTGTTTGTCTTCTTCTGTGATTGGCAGTCGGCAAGCGTTACACAAGTCGTAGTCCGCTTTTTCTAGTTGGTGGTTAACCGCAACGCGACCGTCGAATACGTAGCAGTCGCCTTCCCACAAGCTTTCTTCTTCTGGTACTTCTTCAAGGTACTTCAGAATACCGCCTTCTAGGTGGTACACCTCATCAAAACCCTGCTCTTTCATGTAAGCGGTCGACTTTTCACAGCGAATACCACCCGTACAGAACATCGCGACTTTTTTGTGTTTCTCTGGATCCATGTTTTGTTTTACATAGTCGGGAAATTCGCGAAACGTGTCAGTATTTGGATTAACTGCACCTTTAAATGTTCCGATCTCAATTTCATAGTCATTACGAGTATCAACCACAAATACTTCTGGATCAGCAATCAGATCGTTCCAATCTTGCGGCTTCACGTAAGTGCCAACCA
Organism: Vibrio sp. Sgm 5; assembly: GCF_026241575.1. NCBI lineage: Bacteria > Pseudomonadati > Pseudomonadota > Gammaproteobacteria > Vibrionales > Vibrionaceae > Vibrio > Vibrio sp. Sgm 5. Next base: position 7,975 of record NZ_JAPHPY010000067.1, on the reverse strand, counting down.
CATGGCGAGGATCGATGCCTTCAACGCCCAATGTCACGATCTCTTTCTTTAGTTTTACTTTGGTGCGGTTAAACGGTTGAGTATCTGAGTACGACTCTTTGTAAACAATACCAGTAAGGCGAGGCTCGGCATTTAGCCATGCAAGCAGTGTCTCAATACCTTCGCGTTTCGCTGCAACCGTACCGTTAATACCTTCACTCGCCAGTAGCAACGTTCCATGTACACCGTGGGCTTCCATTAGGGCAAGCAATGGCTCGCGTAACTCTTGGTAGTTTTCCAGTTCCACAAATTTATACAGGGCGCAGACAACATACTGACTCATGATTATTCCTTACTTTAAAAGGTCGATGGTTCGACGACTCGATACCTAACAATTTTAGCGGCTCGGAGTATACCTGAGTAATTTAGTCGGAAATACGGACAAACTATGCGGATATTTTTAATCATGTTGCCCCGGCGATTTTTTCAACAAATCTCAGCGCGTAACATTGGAAATTAAAGGGTATGAAAATTTGAACCACATCACATTTGTTATTCTTTTCTAGAAATGAACTAAGTTAATGAAAATTAAAGCTTTGTGGCAAACTTCATCACTTTATCAGGTTTGCGGTGCCTGTCTCTGATTGCAGTTCCTGTCGAGCTTGGTGTTGGTGTCAATATGTTCCCTCACCCTCTCTATCAGCAGTTCTAACTTTTAAAAAACCTACTTGTAATGATAACCATTATTATCTAGATCTATTGCGTACATATGGTGCTCAACATTTGAACTACACACAAGATATAGATTATGGACGTTATAAAACGAGATGGACGGAAAGAAAAAGCCAGTCTAGATAAGGTGACTCGAAGAGCCGAAGCGCTGGCTGATGGACTAAAAGTTGAACCTATTGCGATTGCACAACGCGTGGTAAGCGGTTTGTACGACGGCATTAAGGTGACGGAAATCGATGTATTCCTCGCTGAAACGGCAGCAAGCCTTGCGACGGAACATCCTGATTATGCCAAGCTCGCTGCTCGCGTGATGGTGAGTTCTCTGCAAAAAGAGACCTGCGGATACGCAACTGCAACACGTGAGCTCTCTAAAATCGGTATTCTTTCCGATACTTACGTCGACTTTGTTGCCAAGAATCAGTTTGCGCTCGAAGAGATGATTGACTATAAACGCGACTATCAGTTTGATTACTTCGGCTACAAAACTCTCGAGCGTTCCTACCTATTGAAAGTAAAAGGTGTGGTGGTTGAACGACCACAAGATATGTTCATGCGCGTGGCAGTCGCTGTCGCAGGTGACGATCTTGAAGAAATTCGAGAGCTATACGATTTGCTCAGTCTTGGCTACTACACCCACGCTACGCCAACGCTGTTTAATGCTGGCTGTAAGATGCAGCAACTGTCTTCGTGTTTCCTATTAGCGATGCAAGAAGATTCCATCAACGGCATTTACGACACCCTCAAAGATTGTGCGCTGATTTCTAAATCGGCAGGTGGCATTGGGCTACACATCCACAATATTCGAGCGACTGGGGCGCCAATTATTGGTACTAACGGTGTGTCGAATGGCATCGTGCCAATGCTGAAAGTCTTCAATGAAACCGCTCGCTATGTGGATCAAGGTGGTTGTAAGCGCAAGGGCTCGTTCGCGGTTTATCTGGAACCTTGGCATGCGGATATCGAATCCTTCCTCGATTTACGTAAAAACCACGGTAAAGAAGAGTTCCGCGCACGTGATTTGTTCCTCGCTCTATGGGTGCCAGACTTGTTCATGGAACGTGTCGAAAACGACGCAGAATGGACTCTGTTTAGCCCACACAATACCAAAGGTTTGTCTGATTTATACGGTGCTGAATTTACTCAGAAGTACCAAGAATACGAGCGTATTGGCTTGGGCGTGAAGACCATCAAAGCCCGCCAATTGATGACGCAAATCATTGAGTCACAAGCTGAGACGGGAACACCGTACATGCTCTACAAAGATGCGTGTAATGAAAAGTCGAATCAGAAAAACCTCGGCACCATTAAGTCGAGTAACTTGTGCGCAGAGATCATGGAAGTCTCGACGCCAGATGAAACGGCGGCTTGTAATTTGGCGTCTATGGCACTGCCTAAGTTCGTTACAGACACGGGGTTTGATTTCGACAAACTTCACCAAGTCACCAAAGTCGCGATTAAGAACCTCGACCGCGTTATCGATGTGAACTATCACCCAACCGATAGGATTGAAAAATCGAACCACGCGCATCGTCCTGTTGGTTTGGGTATCCAAGGTTTGGCGGATGTGTTCTTCAAAATGCACCTTCCATTCGATAGCGAAGAAGCATTGCAGCTTAACCGGGACATCGCAGAAACCATGTATCACGCCTCCCTTGAAGCGTCTTGTGAAATCGCGGCGCAAAAAGGCGCGTACTCCAGTTATGACGGCTCACCAATCAGTCATGGTCAGTTCCAATTTGATCTGTGGGATGAACAACCAAGCAGCCGCTGGGATTGGTCACAGCTCAAGAGCCAAATCGCAGAGCATGGCGTGCGCAACTCGCTACTGATTGCTCAAATGCCAACGGCGTCGACAGCGCAAATTTTAGGTAACAACGAAGCGTTTGAAGCGCAAACCAGCAATATCTATAAACGCCAAACCTTGTCGGGTGAGTTCATCATCATCAACAAACATTTGGTCAGCGATCTGGAGCAGCGTGGTCTTTGGACGAGCAAAATCCGTGACGCCATTATTCTCAATAACGGTTCAGTACAAGGCATCGATGCCATTCCAGACGATCTTCAATCCGTGTATCGCACCGTGTGGGAAATCTCTCAGAAAGTGATCATTGATATGTCGGCAGCTCGTGCCCCGTTTGTTTGTCAATCACAAAGCCTCAACTTATGGCTCGCATCACCAACGTTCGCCCAAATCAATGCGATGCACTTCTACGCGTGGAAACGTGGTCTGAAAACCGGCATGTACTACTTGCCGTTCCAAGCCATCAACGAATGCGGTGAAAGTCACCGTTGGTCAGCAAAGCGAAGATGAAGATTGCCTAAACTGCGGCGCATAAACCTCTCTCGTCAATTAAAAAGATTCGCATCAACCGAAAGTAAGGAAACGGTATGATTGTTAAAAACAAATTTAGCTTGTTCCCCATTCAATACGAAGAGATTTGGCAAGCGTACAAAACTCACGAAGCGGCATTCTGGACCACAGAAGAACTCGATTTTGCTCAAGATCTTGCTGATCTTGCCAAGCTGACCGAAGGCGAAAAGCACTTCATTCGACATGTGTTGGCGTTCTTTGCTCAGAGCGAAGGGATGATCAACGAGAACTTATTGACTCGATTTTATGGTGAAATTGAAATCGCGGAAGCGCGCTGTTTCCTTGCTTTGCAGGCATTTAATGAAGTCATTCACGCAGAGACTTACGCACTGCAACTCGAAACTTACATTCCCGATGTTGAAGAGCGTGAGCGCTTGTTCAATGCGATTGAAAACGTCCCGACCGTGAAGCGTAAGGCGGAGTGGGTAATGAAGTGGATCTCTTCCGATAAACCATTGGCAATGCGCTTGATCGCCTTTGGTTTGGTGGAAGGCTTGTTCTTCGCTGGCAGCTTCTGTGCCATTTACTACTTCCGTAAACGTGGTTTGCTGGCTGGTTTGGCAGCAAGTAATGACTTGATTGCTCGTGATGAAGGGTTGCACTTTAGCTTCTCTGCGCTGCTATTCAAAACCTTAGGTCAAGGCAAGGTGACACAACAAGAGTTTGAAGAGATTTGCCGAGAAGCGGTTTCAATTGAGAAAGAGTTTGTAACGGAAGCCCTACCAGTGGACTTGATTGGTATGAATGCTGAGCTGATGTGCCAATACATTGAGCACACTGCCGATGTTATCGCTGGTTTGTTTGGGTTCTCCCCGATCTTTGGTGCGGAAAACCCATTTGATTACATGCGTTTATTGGACATGGAAGGAAAAACCAACTTCTTTGAAAAACGTGTTACTGAGTACAAACGACCTCAAGATCGCCAATTGAGTTTTGATGCGGATTTCTAACGGCAAGGAATAGCAGAGAAGAGTAATGAAAATAGAAATGTACAGCAAGGAGCAGTGCTCCCAATGTGAAACCGCAGCAATGTGGTTGCAAAATCAGGGCTTTAACGTGGCAACGCTCAAGTTGGATGTGGAGTTTGATCGGGAAACCTTGTTCGAGTTATTCCCAACCGCAAGAAGCTACCCACAGTTTATGCTTGATGGTGAACCGATTGGGGATTTCAGTCGCTTAAAATCGGCACTCGCTTTTGAGCAAAATGCCGCTTTCTAAATTAGGTCTCTAATCCCCTTTTATTGAGAAAAGGGGATTTTTATTTCCACTTAAATTTTGTGGATGTTCAAATTATCAGTAAAAACTCGTAAAACTGTTGAAAACGTACTCGACATAAATGGTCGAAATTTGTACTGTTGACTCGCTTCACATTCCTAAAACTTCTTATCCGATAATCAGTTGAAGCAAAGATCTGTGTTTGATACAGGTCGGTTGGCAAAGGAATTCAACATGCAACAGTTTCATATCAGAAGACTAAGAGAAGAAGACGTCCCACTGTTGAAAACGCTCTTGGTCGAACTCGACACCTCTCATTATAATGCTGAGCCAGATTTCTACCGTACTCCGGAAGAAATGGCGCAGTTAAGGGAAGATCGCAACATCTTCGATAAATATTTTGATGGCAGTATCACGGCTTTTATTGCTTGTTCTAACCGACAGGTGGTTGGTTTTATCTCTGGCACCGTGCGAGATGTCAACTCGATTCTCTCTCCAGAAAGATGCGTCGGTTATATCAATGAATTGGTGGTGTCTGAAAGCCACCGCAACTTAGGTATTGGCTTGTCTTTGATGGATAAAATCGAGAGTGATTTGTGCAGCCAAGATATTGAAGAGCTTGGTTTAACCGTGGCGTCATTTAATCACGAAGGCGAAGATTTCTACCATAAGATGGGTTACCGCGTGATCACCAAAATGATGACTAAACGAGTCAAAGACTAGCGCTAACTTAAACGTGAATCGAATCAAAAACGCCTCTCTATCTTGTGATAAAGAGGCGTTTTTCTATCTAGGTTTTTAGCGAATTCTGAGTGCTAGCTGTTTATTTCAATGTTGCTGCGGTTTGTTTACCCATCGCAATTAACTTGTCGAGAATACGCTCACCATCTGCACGAAGACCGTTGTGCTCATATTCGTTGGTGATCCACGCTTTTGAGTTTGGCATTGCAGCGAGTGTTTCACGGCTAATGTCCATTTCTACAAACATATCGTCGGCATAGACGGCACAGCTTACAGGCACCTTATTGTTTGCCAGTTGCTGCGCATCGTATAGCGGCGTCCAATCGGCTTTCTCTGCCAGTAATTCCGCCGCTTCTTTCAGAGGCTTTAAGTTCACGTATTGATCGAACATCCAAGGGAAGACCATTTCGCCAGTAAAGTAGAACGGCTTGCCTTGTTCGTAGTTGAACGTGTTGTGTTCTTGACGTACTCGGTGCGCGCTCCATTGAGAAGCAAAGCCTTGGCAGTAAATCGACTCGTGCAGAATCGCGTAAATTGGATTGGTCTGGAAGTTTTGCTGTGCCAGCATGTCGTTGAGGAATTCATACCGAAGCTGAGGCTTACCGTTCACTTCAATCAAGGCACTCTCTAGCCAGTAATAAGTTGGCAAGAAGGTATCACTGACACCAAAGTTAATCCCAATTTGTTGGAACTGTTCGACAGTAAAACGCTGACCATTTGGCAGAAACTCTTCGTGCACCAATAAGTGATCAGCAATGTTTTGGCATAGCTGCTGCGCTTGTGGGAATTGTTGGAAGAAGGCTTGGTTCTTCTCCATGGTGCGCTTAAAGGTTGCGTGATACACATCATCGGCATGGCGAGAAACCGAAGGTACACCGCCCGTGATGTAGCTTTGCAGCAAACTGTTCGGGAACAGCGATAGGTAGGTTAGTGAGCAGAAGCCGCCAAAGCTCTGACCCAAAATCGCCCACTTCTCAACACCAAATTGTTCACGGATAAATTCCGCATCGCGAACAATGTTGTCTGCGCGGAAGTGGCTTAAGTAGTCTGCCTGTTGCTTCGGCGTGAGGTGCGCAAGCGTCTGGTGATTAATCACGCTGCTGTTGCCAGTGCCGCGTTGGTCGAGCAGCAGTACACGATACTTACTCAGTGCGCGCTTGATCCAACCGTTGTTTCCGTTTGGACGAGGAGAAGGGAAGCCCGGACCGCCTTGAAAATACACTAACCACGGTTTGTCGGAGTCTTCATCGCCCACTAAACAAACGGAGCGAGCGAAGACGTTGATCGTGCCTTTACTTAGATCTTGGTAGTCCAGCGGCACGGTAAACGAGTGGGGTGTGTAATGCAGTCCTGCGTCGATAAATGATTGAGCGTTCATTGTTCTGGTCTGTCCTTGTTTATAGTCGCTTTACGATATCGAATTCCTTATTAGAAACAATAGATTTGTTGTAAGAACTCGATTTTTGAAGCCTGAAAGGCAAGGAATGGCACTCAAAACAGAAACTCTTCGATCTTTCCGTGTTGGTATGCACTGAGTGAACTATGATCTGATAGGTGCAGTTTAGACATCACTGTCTTACCGTTTTTATGAAACGAGACATTTGGCGGTCATTGACCATGGAGGATGCTTGATGAACACGTCACTTACCCGAATCACGCTCACTTGTTTATTACTACAGACCATCAGTGCCCCTGCATTGGCAGTCGTAACGCCGAATCCGCCTCAATTACAGGCGAAAGGTTATGTGTTAATGGACTTTCAGTCCGGTGCCATCATTGCGGAGCAAAACGCGCGTGCCGGGTTAGCCCCTGCCAGTTTAACTAAGCTGATGACCGCTTACGTCGTAGGGCAAGAAATCAAATCTGGGCGGCTCCAATGGGATGACAAAGTGACAGTGAGTGAGAACGCGTGGTCAGCCAAATTTCCAGATTCCTCAAAAATGTTTATTCAACCTAAAGATGAAATCACCGTTGCCAACCTAATGCGCGGTGTGATCATTCAATCAGGGAATGATGCTTGTGTAGCGCTTGCTGAACATGTTGCCGGTAGTGAAGGGGCGTTTGTCGCCTTGATGAATGGCTGGGCGGATAAGCTCAGCCTGAACGATACCTACTTCGTTAACTCGCATGGTCTAGATAGCGAAGGCATTCAAACTTCTCCTAATGATATGGCGACGCTGATGCAATCCATCATCAATGACGTGCCCGAAGTCTATGCGCTTTATAGTGAGAAGGTATTTAAGTGGAACAAGATCACCCAATACAACCGCAATAAACTGCTGTGGGATAAATCGATGGATGTCGATGGCGGCAAAACGGGCTACACCAGCAATGCTGGGTACAGTTTGGTCAGTTCTGCTAAGCAAGGAAAGATGCGACTTATCTCGGTAGTGATGGGGACACCAAGCAAACAGTCGCGTATTAGCCAGTCTAAGAATCTACTCAGTTATGGCTTCCGCTTTTATGACACCAAACAAGTGGCAAAACAGGGCGAAGTTCAGGCGAGTGCAAAAGTTTGGAAAGGCGATGTCAGTGAGATTGATTTGGGTTTTGCCCAAGATGCGTACCTGACGCTGCCTCGCTCTCTAACCGCTGGTTTAGACAAGAGTGTGGTCGTGAATGAGCCGCTGATTGCACCCATCGCAAAAGGGGATGTGGTTGGTAAAGTCGTGTGGAAGAGTGACGATAAAACTGTGGCGAGCTATCCGTTGGTAAGTAACCAAGCGGTGGAAGAGGGCTCGTGGATTGGGAAGTTATGGGACAGTTTAGTGCTGTGGGTGAAGTCGTTGTTTAACTAGCGCAAGGACAATATTTGCGATAGTGAGTTAAGAGTTTCAGAAAAAGAAAAGCAGCTCGAATGTGAGCTAATGCCGATCAGTTAAGAAATTAATAGACTGATCAATTGAACGATCCCACCAGTGTGTAAAAATCCGATAG
>NZ_JAPHPY010000066.1:0-23190 GCF_026241575.1 Vibrio sp. Sgm 5 | reverse complement strand
TTAAACTACAAACCATCCTTGAAGGCTACGAACTCGCAATGTCTCTTGATCACTAGACTTGTGATCAAGAGACAGGCTATCACAGCAGGCTTTAACGTATCTATACAGTTGATCATAAACGCGTCAATTAACGACGGCTCTCTTGTTTACGAAGCTCGAAATCAAACTCGTCAGGAAACAGCACGACGCCTTCTTCATTTTGGTTTGGGAACACCACAACAGACAGTTCGTCATCTTCTAGACCCGATGTCCAGCGACTGTGCCATTTGTTCAGCGAGATCGCTTCTGGCTCGCACTCTTCCCAATCACCCGTCGCCCATTGCTGTGCGAATTCTTCATTTGGCCATACTGGAACACAATCGTCGTCTTCGGTGTTCAGCATCACACAGCCGTGTTCATCCTTTAGAATCCACACTTTGCGGTTTGCTACAATCTCTTTCACACAGTATTTCAAACGCTGCTCTTCATTGTAGCGGTTGATGGTATCCATCTGCTCTTGGGTTAATGCTTCGGACATTTCTCGTCTCCTATTTTCCCATAGAAAAATGCCCACCTATCGGCGGGCATTTAAAGTATACGTTGGTAATAATGAAATTACACAAGCTCAGTTTGAAGCCAAGGCCAGCCTTGCTTCTTACGGCTTAGAGTGTTTTCCATCATTAGCATACCGTCTTTCTCGTGCTTAACAAGCTTCTCAGCCCACTCACCTTTGTAAAGAAGACGAGTTTGCGCAGTAGTGATGTCTGTTAGCATAACAGCAGCAAATGCTAGGTTGTCGTTTGCACAACGTGCTTCTAGATCCGCTTCTAGTGCTTCGATCATGCCGTCAACTTGGTCTAGAGTCGCAAGTTCAACCTGACCTACTACTACATCACGACCGTTGAATGGGTAACCTTTCAGGTCTTTTTCAACAAGTTCAGCGGCAGATAGACCTTCGATGTTTGTCTTAGCGATTAGAAGATCTTTAGTGAATGCGTCAACATCTTGTACGTCCGCAATAGCCGCTAGCTCAGCTACAGCATCTTTGTCTTTTTGAGTACAAGTTGGAGAAGCGAAACCTACTGTGTCAGAAAGAATAGCTGACATCATTAGCTTAGCAATTTGAGGCTTGATCTCGTGACCTTCAATCTTGAACATGTTGAACAGTACTGTGTTAGTACAACCAACAGGCCAGATCCATGCTTCCATTGGGTTTACTGTCATCACGTCACCTAGACGGTGGTGGTCAACAATACCTGCAACTTCTGCTTCAGCAATATCGTCTGGTGCTTGCGCTAGATCTGAGTAATCTACTAGCCAAACAGTTTCACCCGCGACTGAAGTGCGAAGTTCAGGAACTTCTGCGCCAGCCACTTCAAGGATGTGCTGAGTTTCACGGTTAATTTCGCCTTGGCGGATTGGCATCGCTTCAGTGCCACGCGCCTTTAGAAGTTCAGTTGCAACTAGTGCACTACAGATGCTGTCACTGTCTGGGTTCTTATGACCTACAACTAGAATCATGTTTCTTCCTATTCAAGTCAGTTTGATGCGCTTCCGAACGGGGGTGTATTGCATAGTGAATGACACCTTGGAAGCGGGTTTGCTCACAAAGGCCGATACTTTACCTGAAATTTTGCTTTTGTCCTAATTTCAAAACGTAAAAAAGGCTCAATAGCTTCGACCAACAAGCTGAGCAAGCATGAATTGCAGCACTAAGCCGCTTTAATCGTAACAAACGAAAAAGCCCAAGCAGTTTAACGCTTGGGCTTTAGAAGAGAGGTAGCTTAAAACTGCTTCACAGTATCACCGGAGCTCACTTCCACTTTTTGGTTCTTATAACTTGTGTAACAAAAAACAAAGATAAACTTGAGCGTCATGATCAGGATAATAGTTGGCGCTGGTGCGCTATCAATAAAGAAACTCAGATAAACACCCAAAAACGCGCTGAGTAACGAGATACACAATGCTAATAGCACCATGGTATGGAATCGGCGTGTTAGCAAAAATGCCGTGGCGCCTGGAGCAATAAGCATCGCAATCACTAAGATCATCCCCACCGCCTTTAAAGCTGCCACAATAGCCAGGGACAGAAGCGATAACAAACCATAGTGCAGGAACTTAACAGGCAAGCCAATTGCTTGGGCGTGCTGGTGGTCAAAAACAAACACCAGAAGGTCTTTACCCTTGAACACGGCAAAAAGAACCACCAGCAAAGCAACAATCGCCGCTTCGATAATATCGGCCCAACTGACCCCTAAAGCATCACCAAATAAGATATGGTCTAAATGAACGCCAACCTCAACTTTGGTCATTAAAACGAGGCCCAACGCAAACATAGCGGAGAAGACAACACCCATGATAGTGTCTTCTTTAATACGGCTATTTTCTTTCAAGTACCCCGTAGAAAGAGCACAGAAAATACCTGCAGCAAACGCACCAACTGTGTATGGAATCGCCAAGATATAAGCAATGACAACACCGGGTAAAATGGAGTGTGCGATGGCATCGCCCATCAATGACCATCCTTTCAATACAAGAAAGCACGAGAGCAAAGCCGTGGGAATAGCAACCAACAAGACGATTAAGAAAGCCTGCTGCATGAAGGTGAACGTAAATGGCATAAAGAGAGTATCAAGCATTTTTTTGCTCCTTACTCATCATTGGAATGGTTGAAGATCCATCACGCTGTTTTCGTGTCAATTGTTGCTTACTTTTACGCCTGATGGCGATTTGTCCATGTTTAGGAGCAAAGACAAACGCAGTTAAGAAGCAAGCAGTTTGCAGTAGCACAATGATTCCTCCTGTCGCACCATCGATGTAGTAGCTAATATAAGCTCCTAAAAACGAGCTCAATGCACCAATGATAACGGCATAAACGATCACCCTAGAGAATCGGTCGGTCATTAGGTAAGCCGTAGCCCCTGGAATCACCACCATGGCAATCACCAAAAACGCCCCTACCGTTTGTAGCGCTGCAACCGTACAGGCACTAAGAAGTGTAAAGAATAATACTTTGAGCTTGGTTGGATTCAGGCCAACACTCTGTGCGTGATTTTCATCGAAGAAAACCACCATTAGATCCTTCCATTTGACAAGTAATATTGCCAGCGATATACCCCCGATTATGACTAGCTGAAACGTATCCGTTGGTGTGATGGCCAATACGTTGCCTAAGACGATGGTTTGAATGTTAACCGCGGCAGGAAACAAAGAGACAAGAAATAAACCCAACCCAAAGAAGGAGGTAAAAATCAGGCCTATAATGGCATCTTCTTTTAATTTACTTCTTTGGCTTAAAAACAACATTCCTGCGGCTGCAAGACCGCCAGATAGAAACGCACCAAAGGCAAATGGCAGACCAAGCATGTAAGCTCCAGCAACACCGGGAACAATCGAGTGAGACAATGCATCACCAATCAATGACCAGCCCTTGAGCATCAGGTATGTCGATAAAAAGCCACAAACACCACCGATAAGCGCACTCACCCACATCGCATTTACCATGTAGCCGTAGTGAAATGGTTCAAGTAAATAATCCATTAAATGAACTCCTTACTTCTCAACTCGAGAAACAGGTACCGCTTGCTGCTCGCCATACATCACGACCGGGCGCTCGTGATCTGAAAGGACTGTCAGCTTACGTTCATCATCGTCTTCATGAAGGTCTTTACCGCCAAGGATGAAATGACGAAGGACCCCACCAAAAGCAAGTTCAAGGTTTTCAGGTGTGAAAACATCACGAGTCATACCAGATGCCAATACCGTTCGATTGATCAATACGGTACGGTCACAAAAGTCTGGAACACTGCCGAGGTTATGGGTAGAAACCAGCATCACTTTGCCTTCGTCACGTAGGTCACGAAGCAATGCCATGATTTGATCTTCGGTTTGAACATCGACCCCAGTAAAAGGTTCATCGAGTAAAATAACGTCGCTCTCTTGAGCCAATGCCCTTGCGAGAAATACTCGCTTTTTCTGACCGCCGGAAAGTTCCCCAATTTGGCGTTTTCTAAAAGGCGTCATGTTCACGCGATCCAGCGCGGCAGTCACCATGTCATGATCTTTTTTCTTTGGAATTCGCAACAACCCCATATGACCGTAACGTCCCATCATGACAACGTCTTCGACCAATACGGGAAAATTCCAGTCAATTTCTTCACTCTGTGGAACGTAAGCCACCACATTTTGCTTAAGTGCTTTTTTAGCTGGGAGGCCAAGGATCTCGACCGATCCTTGGCTCACCGGAACAAAACCCATGATCGATTTGAATAGCGTAGACTTACCACTTCCATTCACTCCAACAAGGGCCGTAATCGACCCTTTTGGAAGTGTAAAACTCGCGTCATACAGTGCGGTATGTCCGTTACGATAAGTGACGCTGATGTCCGATACTTTAATACCCGTCATTACTGCTCTAGACCCTCTGCAATTGTATTAGACGTCACTTGTAATAAATCCAAAAACGTAGGGACTGGACCATCTTGGCTACTTAGCGAGTCAACATAAAGGACACCTGCGTATGTCGCCCCCGTCTCTCGAGCAACTTGTTGCGCTGGCTTAGCAGAAACCGTGCTTTCGCTAAAGACCGCTGGAATTTTATTGGAGCGAACTTCATCAATGACACGTTTAACTTGTTGCGGTGTGCCTTGTGAATCTGCATTGATTGGCCATAGGTACAGCTCTTTTAAACCAAAATCGCGAGCTAAGTAGCTAAACGCCCCCTCACTGGTCACTAACCAACGTTGGTCTTCTGGGATTTGAGCGACTTTTTCACGGATTGGCTGCACCATGTCCATGATCTGCTTTTTGTAGACTTCTGCATTCTTCTGGTAAGTCTCCGCATTAACGCTGTCATATTTCACGAGAGCATCTCGAATATTGTCGACATAAATTAACGCGTCACTTGGGGACATCCAAGCATGTGGGTTGGGCTTACCACTGTATGGGCCTTGCGCGATGCTCATTGGTTTGATGCCTTCCGTGACAATCACACTTGGAACATCGTGCAGATTTTTGAAAAATTTCTTGAACCACAGTTCTAGGTTCAGTCCATTGTAAAGAATAAGGTCAGCGCCTTGAGCACGACGAATGTCTCCTGGCGTAGCTTGATAATTGTGGATTTCAGCGTCGGGCTTCGTAATGGATTCGACAACAGCAGCATCACCAGCAACATTTTTCGCCATGTCAGCGATAATGGTGAAGGTAGTCACGACTTTAAATTTCTCATCAGCCACCGCTGACGCACTCAATCCCAATGATAATAATGACAGAAGTACAGCTGCAGGTTTGGCTAAAGCACCAAGTTTCAATCTCATCCTTGTTTTCTCCAGAAGGCAAAGTTACTTTGAAAGTTAGAATGATTCTACATTCCAATAGCAACACTGCAAATGATAATTGTTATCATTTGCAGTGTTTTTAACTCTTATCTTATGAAAAGTGTGAGATCGTTTTGAACAGCCCTTTACACAGCCGTCACAATTGCTTTCGCATTCAATCCTTTATCTAAGTTGATCAACAATAATTGGCACGGCTCTTGGTTGATTTTTTCTCCGGTCCAAAAATCGTACCAATCGGTAGGTTGGTCGGCTGTGAGGGTAAATTCCATAGGTTCATCATTGGTGTAGTTAAACAAGCAATGTAGGTCATTCTTGGAGGTCAGCGGCAAAAATGCGTGATTTAAGCCTAACGCAGTAAACTTGGCAGCCTCTTGATTTCGACGCTGGCGCAGCATTAGTTTAGAGAGTGTCTTACTCGCAAATGACGTAATCTCTGGCAAAGGATCACCAGAAAGCAGTAAGCCACCACAAGCTAATAGAGCATTGCGATGAAATTGGTAGTCTTCTCGGGAAGCGGCTTGATTAGGTAATGAAGTGAACGTTGCGCAATCTGGATCAATTTGCCACAACTTACGATGTTGCCAACTGCGGAAGAAAGTCTCCTTAGCGATTTGCTCAAAGCGATGACTATGGCGCTCGACATCGTCAGACACACGCATTGCATCGACTAAGCCCAAAGAAGGCCACATTGGCGCGTTACAGCCTAATAGCCATGCATCCCCTGCCCCTTTGGCGATCGCTTCCATCCCCATGCGGTAGGCTTCTACACCGGTTACGCCCGATTGACTGCGCTTACCTTTTAAAGTGCCCCAGTAGTTTGCGTCTAATTTGAATAGCTCAACACCCCACTCTTCTCGCATGACAGATACGACGTAAGTTAAGTGATCTTGAACTTCAGGGTTTGAAGTATCGAGAATGTACCAAGGTGTACAGCGCCAACCACCATAGGTGACATCTTCAGCTTTCAGGAGGTCTCCGTCTTCGTGACGCACAAACCATTCAGGATGCTTTTTGAAGATTTCTGATTCTGGTTGGGCAATGAATGGTGCCATCCAGATCGCGGGCTTCTTGCCCTTCGCGCGAATGTTATGAATAAGCTCTTTTACACCACCAGAGAACTTATCAGAAGGCGTTAACCAATCGCCCATGAAAGCTTGGTAGCCATCATCCAACAATACCCATTCAAGCTCAGACAGCTTATCTTGCATGCATTCAACGTTTTCTAGGACGTTATTTTCAGTCACTTCCGCATAATACGCATACCAAGAACACCACCCAATTGGCGCATCTTGTAAAACACCATTACGCACGGAGTGATGTTCTGCAATCATCTCACTGTATTCAGCGTAGAGTTCAGACAGAGAATCACCACGTAAAACGGCAACAGATTCAAGGGTATTGTGCGCCCAATCGGCCACTTGTGTCATTTCACCATCGAGAGCAGCAGATAGAATCCAATGATCACCATGTTGAACAACATCAAAATAACCCGCAAAACGATGACATGAGGTGAAACCAAACAAGGTATAGCCTGCAGCATCTTCTACAACGAGATAGTTGTAGTAACGTTTTGGCGCATGTTCCGGATAGATTCGATACGACGCATTGTTATCAGGACAGCGGCCAATATCGACGGGGTGAGAAATGGTGCCCGAAGTTTGAGCGAGCATCTGGAAGCCGTCACCGATAACGGTCGCTCCTTGCTCATATAAGAAAGGCATTTCAAATAGTACTTCTCGTTCGCTGTAGGTTTTGTTGTGAATCCCCGCAAACGAAAAGTGCAGTTGGTTACCAACGACTTCGAACTGAAGATCGTTATCCATCACCGTTATTTCAGTGTGATTGGCCAATTGAATGGTTTGAGCCATAGAAAATCTACTCACTTGATTATTATTGTGTTGTTTCCTTCATTATCCTTTGCTTCTCTCCCCCAAATCGTTATCGACATCACGAATCGACATCGTTCCTAATTATATCAAATAAGTATTGAGAGAATGCTCACTGAAATTTTGGTTAAAAAAATACCAGCCCGAAGGCTGGTATTTCATTTAAAGCTTAGTGTTGTTATTAAGCAACTTCGATTGGACCACCGAATGAAGTCACTGGTGGAACTTTACCAGTGAATTTCTCGAAGTCTACGATACATGTGTTCGCAGAAGTCGCCTGTGCTAGCTCAGAAGAACCGATATCTTGAGTTAGTGTGTTAGGGTCACCGTAAGTACAGATTGCACCTACTTTCTCGTTTAGAGGACCGTACCATGCACCTTCTTCGATACGCACAACACCACGTGGGTAGCTGTCTGTTAGAACCGCACCAGCAAGAAGTTGACCACGGTCGTTAAATACACGTACCAAGTCACCGTCTTTAATGCCTTTTGCTTTCGCATCAGCTGGGTTGATGTATACAGGCTCGCGACCTTGAACAGCGTAAGTAGCACGGAAATCTTCAGATTCACACATCTGAGAGTGCAGACGCTTGTCCGGGTGGCAAGATTGTAGCCAGTACGGGTGTTTGTCAGAGCCAGGGCCACCGTGTGAACGTTCTGATTTCTCGAACCACATTGGGTGTTCTTGACAATGTTCGTAACCGTAACGACCGATCTTACGAGAAGTGATCTCGATGAAGCCAGAAGGCGTACCCAGAGGGTTGATTTCTGGATCTTTACGGAAGTCAGCGTGACGAACCCAAGGCTTACCTTCACCGAAGTCTAGTACGCTTTGTTCCCAGAACTCTTCAAATTCTGGCATCTCGAACTTACCGTCGTTCGCTTTCTTACAATCGTTGTACAGGCTACGGATCCATTCCATTTCGCTCATGCCACGAGTGTACTCGTCGCGACGACCAAAGCGTTGAGTCAACTCACTCATGATTTGGAAATCTGGCTTAGATTGGAACAATGGATCCACTAGGCGGTGCATAGCAACCAAACCTTTATTCGAGTATGAACCGTATACATCAATATCGTTACGTTCCCACTGAGTACATGCTGGTAGAACGATGTCAGAGAAACGACATGTTGCAGTCCACGCAAACTCAATAGTTACCACAGTCTGAAGCTTTTGGAATGCTTGCTTCATGCGGTTACGATCTTGGTGGTGGTGCCATGGGTTATTACCTGAGATCACCATCATCTTGAAGTCTGGAAGCTTAACTTTACCACCGTTGTAGTTGATCTCTTTACCTGGCTCTAGAAGACAGTCGATCCAACGTGCAACAGGGATAGTACGGCTGTAACCGTTAAAGTCGTTGTTATCCCACTTCGGTTTCATACCTGTGTCTAGGTTACGAGGGAAGCCACCAGGGCCCGCGAAACCAGTTGAAGGAACACCGATACTTGAGTAGTGGTGACCGTAAGAGATACCGCCACCTGGTAGACCGATTTGGCCAACCATTGCTGCCACAACTGCAGCTGCCCAGTATGGTTGTTCACCGTGCTCTTGACGCTGGATACACCAACCCATCAGGATTTGTGTACGGCCGTTTACTAACATGCGTGCGAATTCACGAATCTTGTCCGCTTTCACACCACAGATAGGTGCAGCCCACTCAGGCGTCTTAACAACTTTATCTTTCGTTTCACCTTGAACGTACTTGATGAAGTCTTCAAAACCTAGGCAGTAAGTCTCGATGAACTTCTTGTCGTATAGGTCTTCATTGTACAACACGTGCGCAACAGCAAGCATAAATGCTACGTCTGTTAGCGGGTTGATGTACAAGTGGTCATTTTCAAGGTAACGCTGAGTCTTGTTCTTCACTGGGTCTACAGATAGAACATTGATCTCACCTTTCGCTACTTTTTCTTTCAGTTGCGCTAGGTACTTAAATGACTCGTGCGTTTCACAGTTCCAACCTACCTGTAGGTTTTTCACTGGGTCGTTTGCCCAAAGAACGATATTGTCTGAGTTCTCTAGGATTTCAGACCAAGACGTACCTTGTGCGTATACTTCTGTAGAACCAAGTACGTAAGGCATGATGGTTTGACCCGCACCAGTAGAGTAGTCACCTACTTTAGTGATGAAGTTACCGTGCATACCTACCGCACGTTGCATGTGTGCAGTACAGTTGTTGAACGCACCAGTTTGGTTCCAACCTGTTTGACCTGCGTGTAGAGCCCATGGACCGTATTCTTTTTGAACACGCTCTAGCTCACGGTAGAACAGGTCTAGAGCTTCATCCCATGTAACACGGATGAAACGGTTGTTACCACGCGTTTCCGCGCTGTATTTGTGCTTTTTAAGCCAATCTAGACGAACCATTGGGTAACGAACACGTGATGGGCTGTAAATGATGCCCTTGATGCCGTTCAACATTTCTGTTGGGTTCTTATCTAGTTCTAGCGGTTTGATCTCTTGAACTTTACCCGCGTAGATGTGGGCGCGGAACGCGCCCCAGTGTGAACCTGTTACTTTCCAAGTACCCGTAGTCTCAGCTGCATTTGCAGATGCTGAAGCCAATAAGCTTGGACCGATAACTGACGCTGCACTTGTGGTTGCTACACCTTTAAGAAAACTTCTTCGTGTAATAGCCATTTAATTTACTCCAATCCGACGCTTATTAGTGGTGGCCTTCAGCATAATCTGAAGAGTGCTTCTGTAGGTACTTCAAGATCAGTGCTTCACTGTCTGTATCTAGGTTAACGAACGCTAGCATACCGTCAAACATACCTGGCCATGTATTCGCATCGAAGTGCGCTTCAGCTGGTTGTGTGTGACATACTGAACAGTTTGTTTTGTATGCTTCTGCTGATTTTTCCCATACAGGCGTGATGTCGTTCAGCATAGATTCTTTCTTGATCCATACTTTCGCAGCCACTTTTTCCCAAGGAAGACCTGTTAGCTCATCCACTTTCTTCTCACCAGCCGTTACAACGTCAGCGTCTGTTGCAGCGTCTTTAAGTAGAGAAGCTACTGCGATGTTTTTACCGAAGTCTTCTTGGATTACACGACCAAAGCCTTTCGCTTTACGCCAGCCATCGATTTCGATTTCAACGTAGTCGCCTTTTTCTTCAAGAACTTTCACTGTTGATGCTGGGTTTAGAAGACCTGCTTCTTTCGCACCTTTATCGTCGAAGTAGATTGGTAAGTGACGAACACTTACTAGCTCCTGACCTACACCGTAATCTGTGTTAGATGCCATACCTTCTAGGTCACCAACAATACCACCAATGCTGTCCATACCAGCTGGAAGTTTGTGCGCGATGCCTTTGTGACAGTCAACACAGCTCTGATCTTTTTCAGCAGCTTGTTTCATTTGGATACGAGCTGTTGGAGACATTTGCTCGAAATCCATAGAGTCGTAGTTGTGACAGTTTTTACACTCTAGAGATTTGTTTGCAGAGAAACGATCCCATTCGTGTTTAGCAAGTTCGATACGGCGCTCTTCAAAAACACCTGGTTCATCGTAGTTACCAAATACTTGTGCAAATACTTCTTTAGACGCTTGCATTTTACGAGCGATCTTATCTGTCCAGTTATGAGGAACGTGACAGTCAGGACAAGTTGCACGAACACCAGAGTGATTTTTCCAGTGAACAGTGTCTTGTAGTTCAACGTATACGTTGTCACGCATTGTGTGACAGCTGATACAGAATTCTTCTGTGTTGGTTGCTTCTAGGGCTGTGTTAAAGCCACCCCAGAAAATAACACCAGCGATGAAACCGCCCATAGTCAGCACACCAAGGCTGATATGAACTGCCGGGCGCGTCATAGTACGCCACAGTTTAATGATTAATGATTTCATTATTTGCTCTCTTAAAATCTTTTCTAAAGTGTGGTTATGAGCTCACTGGCTTACATGCCGTGCGCACCTGGGGGACCAAAGAAGAACACTTGAAGTGCCCAAACAATAAATCCGTAGCCACCTACGAAAGCCACACTCAGAATTGGGAAGAGAACAACTGCAATGAAGAGGAAAGACTTCCACTCCAGTGAGCGTTTTTCACCACTCTCAATTTTGTTAACATCACTCATACATTTGCCTATTTTGTATCTAGTGTTATTGGAAAGCCTGTGTTACCAAGCTTAAGTTTTTTACAATCTCTATTGGAAAATGTTAGACCATACTATCAGTAAGGTTCAATCAAATCTGACGCTTCATACCTTGTTATCCAACACTTTTTTGAGCTCATCCAGAGATGTGTTTGATTGATATTCTTTATTTAAAATTATTAACAGATGTGAAAAAATAAGTCTTTTGCAACCTTGTTAAAGATACAACATAAAGATAACTTTGTTTACATTTAAATGGATTTTTTCGTGCTACTAAACCGCTATTTTTTCGACTAAAGACAATACCTTGTGAACGTTATGTTAAGAAAAATTCACAGAATCCGACTGACTTTTTTGTCGATAAGTTTGCAAAAAAACAGAGCTTAGCAATTCATAAACCCATACTACTTCGTTAGAATCAAAGCGTTGTTTTTGGGGGAACATTTATGAATCAAGTTGTAGATATTAATTGGTTTGAGCTCGCACTTTTTAGTTTGATCCTTATCGTTCCCTTTACCATTAATACTCGATACAAATTAGGCATAGCCAAAGACACTGCCATCAGTATTGCCCGTATGACCGTACAACTGCTCTTAGTGGGTGTTTATCTTGAGTACCTATTTAAACTGAATAGCTTAACTGTGAATCTTGTCTGGTTGTTGGTCATGATTGTCGTTGGGGCGAGTTCGATTGTAGGCAAAGCGAACCTTCCCAAAAGACCGCTAATGCTCCCTCTCATCACAGGCTTAACGTGCAGCCTTTTTCCCCTACTCGCTGGCATAATCTTAGGCTTGGTAAAACCGGTCCCCTTCTACAACGCCCAGTACTTAATTCCTTTAGCTGGTATGCTGTTAGGGAACAGTTTGAGTAGTAATATTGTTGCTTTGCAAAACCTATTCACTGCGTTTGAACAACGAAAATCCGAGTACGAAGCCGCAATCTCACTTGGCGCTTCACCAAAATACGCGTCATTCCCTTTCCTTCAAGAAGCACTACGTAAGTCGCTTGCCCCAATCCTCGCCTCTATGGCAACAACGGGGTTAGTGACCCTTCCTGGGATGATGACAGGCCAAATCCTTGGTGGAGCTAGCCCAATGGTGGCAATTAAGTATCAATTGGTAATCATGTTGGCTATTTTCGTCATGCTAAGTGTGTCTGTTGCGATTACATTGGAAATGACATTGAGCTGTGTACAAACAAGAGAAGGTCGCGTGAAAGTTAAGTTTATCAACAAGGATTAACTAGTCGAATGGCGAATACATGACCACATAAGCGTCTCATTTTATGAATTTTTCTTGTTCCAAAAAGATACACACGATCTTTAAGACAGGTTATCCACAGAAAATGTGGATAAACCACCAAAACCCATAAGCAACCAGAAACATAACATCAATTAGAAGCCATTATCTCCCACGCCCCCCAAATGGTCATAAAGCAGTCATTCAACTGACATATGGAGACTCTAGAGTGCAGTTAACCACAAAGGGAGGAGTCACTATGGATAAGTTAATCATGCAGGAAAACGCAGATGAATTGCTGTCAGATTCACCAGTGGACTGGTTGGTACAAGAGCCAAGAGAAATAACGTCTCACTGGAATCCGAAGGAGTTTGGTATTAACGAAGAGTTAATCTAACCCTTTCAAACGGCAGATAAAAGAAAGGCAAGCCCAAGTTGGCTTGCCTTTTTCAATTCTATTTAAGGTGCTTATCTTCATCGCGTAGATAAATCATCCAATACCACATGCCTACGAAGACACCGCCACCAATGATATTGCCAATCGTTACAGGAATAAGATTGTTCATGATAAAGCCAACCATATTCAAATCTGCATAATCTGCGATATTCGCGCCTGTCATTTGCCAGAACGATTCTGGAGCGAAGTATTTAATACCAATCGCCATCGGCACTTGGAACATGTTTGCAATACAGTGTTCAAAACCTGCTGATACAAACATCGCTACAGGCAGAATCATAACGGCAATTTTGTCTGTTAGCGTACGACCACTGAAGGTCATCCAAACCGCGATACAAACTAAAACGTTACACATGATGCCCAGCGCAATCGCTTGGAAGAAGCCATGATGCAGTTTGTGCTGAGAAATAGCCATCGCATTCAGACCTACTTGGCCACCATCGAACATATATTGCTTAGTGATCAACATACATACCACCAGCAATATTGCGCCAACCATGTTACCGAAGTACACAACCAGCCAATTCTTCATTAAGGCTTTCCATGAAATCTTGCCGCTTGCGCGTGCAACCAGTGTGAGTACAGAACTGGTAAACAACTCACCACCTGTCACCACGACTAGAATAAGACCAAGACTAAAAGCCAAACCACCGATTAAGCGAGTAATACCCCAAGGCATATCGCCCGCACCAGTGGTAACGGTTGTATAGAAAATGAAAGCGATACCGATATGAAGACCTGCTGAAATAGCGAGCAGAAAAGACTTCATTGGGGCTTTAGTCGCTTTGCCAACACCTACTTCGGCGGCACGTTCAGCAGCCTGAGGTGGTAAGAGTGAGTCAAACTGATTGAAGTTCATGGAAGTGTAACATTTAGAAACAATTAACGAGGCGCGGATAATCGCTCCATTTCCAGAGTTTTTCAAGGGCTATTTTTCATGTTTACTCAATTTGTTGTTGCTGAGAGAGTGATCGATAAAACTCAACTATGAGTTCTTGTCTTAACCATCATTAATATTTGGGAGCGATGTTTACCATCGAATAAAAATTCCGCGTTATATCAGGCCGATAGCGCCACACTTAACACTTCTCACGGTTTTCTATTGCTCAACCTAAGTTTTCAGACTAGCTTGGATAAAAAAGCACAAAGGAATTACCTATGAAATATTCAGCTGACCACATCGCCGAACTGAACCTACTTCTTCAATTCGACTTAACCAGTGCAGCTACGGGCATTAAAGTCCACAAAGAAGCTTCAGAAGACATGCAGGCAGCGGTTGCCCGCCTATACGAAAAACAACTATGCACTCAGCCTGATGGTGGTTATTTAACCGACGAAGGAATCGAAGTTGCAGAACATGCCGACAAGATCCTTCGAGTTCTTTCAGCAGAGTAATCTCACAAGTTTGTTCCAATCTTCTTAGTAAAAAGCCACTCTTTTCGGTGGCTTTTCTGTTTTTGTCATTCGTTCTGAATTCTTATTGGGTGATCAGCTTTTTCATTTTGCCGTAAGGTTTGACCTTGTCATAAACCCAATTAAAGCCAGTTGCATAAAACAAAAAGAAGATTAAGAATCCAGCTTCTAATGCGAGTGCTTGCAGCAATGTAATTTGTAAGAACCACGCAATGACCGGAATGGTGATAAATATCAACCCACCTTCAAATCCAACCGTGTGACCAATACGCACCATTAAACTTCTTTCTTCTCGGTTTGACCCAAACCATTTGTCAAAATACAAATTGTAAATGTAGTTCCAGACTACCGTATACAAGCTCAACCCAATACCAACGACAGCCAAATCGCTTGAGCCTTTCCCTGTGACAAGTGAAGCCGCTGGGATAATCATCGCCAATGCAAACAGCTCAAATAGAATAGCGTGAAAGATACGTTCGTTACGTGCCATGTGTTTTTACCTAAATTGTTCTACTCAATGGCTGACATTTTATCTATCATCTAGATAAGTAAAAGTTAGATACCATCGGTAAAAACGATATGTTTACTATTGAACAACTACAGGCCTTTGTCGCAACTTCTAAAGCAGGATCTTTCTCTGCAGCTGCACGAAAACTTGGACGAGCTCAGTCCGTGGTAAGCCAGCACGTGATGAACATGGAGCTCGATTGTGGCGTCGATCTGTTTGATAGAACAGGACGCTACCCAAAACTCACCGAAAAAGGCCATGAACTTTTGCCCTACGCGTTAGCCACCATCAGTCAACTCGACCGACTGAATAACAAAGCATCTCAATTGTTTTCACCACACGCGACGCAGTTTATTCTTGCGGTTGACGAAGGTATCCCACTGACTAACCTACCCCAAGCACTCAAAAATCTAGAGCAACAATTCCCATATATCCAAGTTGAGTGTTTAACAGGCTCCAGTCCAGATATCATCGAACTCGTTAAATCAGGTCGAGCAACCACAGGTATTATCCTCAGCGACTTACAAATGCCACAGAATATCGATTACTCAAACCTAGGTAATATCGGTTTTGACGTTTTTGTTTCTTCCCAGCATCCTTTAGCGAAACAAAAAGTGCGTCATATCGATGAGTTAAAGCAACATAGACAACTGGTTATACGTTCAAAAAATACCGATACGAGCGGACTCAATCAGGCGGTTAGCCCAGATATCTGGTACGCTGATAATTATTACATCTTATTAGAACTGGCAAATAAGGGATTTGGTTGGTGTTTTCTTCCAAACCATTTGGTGTCACATGCTCCCAATACGCTGATCAAAATTGGCGAAGAATTCACAAAACTGGCATGGCAAGTCAACATCGATCTGATACAACATCAGAAATGGCACTCCGATCCTCTACACCAACAAGCCAGATTAGAATTACAAACCCTGTTTGAATCTTAATCAGGGATGAAGAAGTAGGAACTTACAGATGGCAAATACATTGATCGTCGGCGCAGGCTGGTTAGGCACACCACTTGCACAAACGCTTATTGACCAAGGACATCAAGTTATCGTCACTCGACGCAGCCAAACTCGATTGGATGAGTTTCCAATACCTCCCGTTCAAACTGCTCTGCTCGATCTCAATGAACCGAACTCTGAGCAGCGACTCATTGATATCATCAAACAGCACCATATCGAACGTATTGTCGGCGCTTTCCCTCCTGGCTTTCGTAAAGGAAATGGGCAAGAGTACGCACAGCAATGGCATCGCTTAAGTAAAGCGGTGAAAGTGAGTAGCGTTGAAAAGATTTTGATGGTCAGCTCAACGACGGTATACCCAAACCTAGCCGTCGATATGAAAGAAGAAGACGCCACATTGGCATTGGCCCAGACGAAAGAACACTTCTCTGACAACGCCCGCATTATGCTACAAGCTGAACAATACGTGATTGAGTCCGGTATCGATTACGCCATCGTCCGTTGTAGTGGTTTAATTGGCTCTGACCGCCACCCTTCTCGCTTTGCACTGCGATTGAAACAAGTGAGCCGTAAAGCCCCTGCGAATATGGTGCATCAAAACGATGCTGTGGCGGCAACGGCTTTCGCTCTCAATCAAATCAGCAATGAAGTTGTAAACGCCACAACGCCGAATACCGTCAGCAAAGCCGAATTTTACCAAGCAGCCATTACAAGAAGTGATTTAGAGATTGCCCTCCCACCAGTCACTGAAACTGCCGATAAACGAATCCTTGCTGACAAGCTTATTGCGCTTGGCTACCAGTTCCAATTCAACTCAACGCTGGATGCACTATGAAACTCTATCAACACATCGAAACCTTGTGGGACTACATGCAGCTCAAACATGACTTAAAATCAGCTGACTGCTTGTTTGTTATGTGCAGTAATGACCTGCGTGTTGCTGAATACGCCGCTAAGCTTTACCACCAAAAACTTGCGCCCTTGATTGTGTTTTCTGGAGGTGAAGGGCGATTTACAGATGGCTTGTTTGAGAAAAGCGAAGCCGAAACCTTTGCTGAAATTGCGAGAATCGCTGGCGTCCCAAGTGAGTCCATTGTTGTAGAGACAAAATCGAGCAACAGCGGCGAGAATGTTCGATTCACTGAACAGTTGTTGATAGAAAAAGGGATCAGCTGTGATTCTCTGATTCTAGTTCAGAAGCCATTTATGGAAAGACGCGCCATCGCCACTTTCGAAAAACAGTGGCAATCTTCATATTCACAACTACTAGTGACCTCAACCGCACATCCTTTCTTTGAATACATCAATGAAGACATGCCGTTGATGATGGTTTTAGCCGCGTTAATGGAAGATTTTTCTAGGATTAAAACCTACCCAGAAAAAGGCTTTCAAACCGAGCAAGAAATTCCTGCTCACGTTGAATCCTCTTATCAAGCACTGCAAGAAAAGTTTGAATTTGGTCTAGTGTAATTCTTCACTCAACCACCTGCTAACAAACAATAAAAAAGCCACCAAATCTGGTGGCTTTCTCTTATCAAGAGCCGTTTACTTGCCAAGTGCTTCTTTGTAGTGTTGGCGACAAACCGATACATAGCTGTCATTCCCACCAATAGCAACTTGATCGCCTTCTTTGATAGCAACGCCGCTTTCGTCAGTACGAATCACCATATTTGCTTTACGGCCACAGTGACAGATAGTTTTTAATTCGACCAATTTGTCAGCCCAAGACAATAGGTACTTGCTGCCTTCAAAAAGTTCGCCAAGAAAATCGGTACGAAGGCCATAGCAAAGTACTGGAATATGAAGCTTATCAACCACCTCAGTTAGTTGGTAAACCTGTTCTTTTGACAAGAACTGACATTCATCAACCAAAATACAGTGGCGTTTTTCCACTTCATTCAGTGCAGCGATTTCTTGATATAGGTTGGAATCATGACGGAACAGCTGTGCGTCTGATTGCAAACCAATACGTGAACTTACCTTGCCAACACCGTAGCGATCATCAAGTGCCGCAGTGAAAATCACTGGCGTCATACCGCGCTCTTGGTAGTTGAAAGAAGATTGAAGAAGAGTCGTTGATTTACCCGCGTTCATCGCCGAGTAATAGAAATACATCTGAGCCACAGAGCACTACCTTCGTTAAAGTTTAGAATTTATAAAAGCTTGTAAAGAAAAGGGCTGAATCATCAGCCCCTTTTTAAGATTCAATCGTTATTTACGACGCCACGTTGTGCCTTCCGGCCCGTCTTCTAGAACGATACCCATTTCAGTCAGCTTGTCACGAGCCATATCTGCGTTAGCCCAGTCTTTCGCTGCACGAGAATCGTTACGTAGCTTAATTAGTGCTTCGATTTCAGCCACTTCATCGTCGTCACCTGCATCACCTTTTAGGAACGCTTCTGGATCTTGGTGAAGAATACCGATCACGTCAGCCAGTTCACGCATTAGCGCACCTAGCTCGCTCGCTTTCTCTAGATTTTCTGTCTTCAGACGGTTTACTTCACGCGCCATGTCAAACAGTACCGAGTAAGCTTCTGGTGTGTTGAAGTCATCGTTCATCGCTGCTGTATAGCGAGTTACGTACTCTTCACCACCGGCTGGCGCAGCATTTAGATCCAGACCACGTAGAGATGTGTATAGACGCTCAAGAGACGCGCGTGCTTGGTTTAGGTTGTCTTCGCTGTAGTTTAGCTGGCTACGGTAGTGACCAGACATTAGGAAGTAACGAACTGTCTCAGCATCGTAATGACCTAGAACGTCACGAATAGTAAAGAAGTTACCTAGAGACTTAGACATCTTCTCACGATCGACCATTACCATGCCGCTGTGCATCCATGTGTTCACGTATTGCGTGTCATGAGCGCAGCATGATTGCGCGATTTCGTTCTCGTGGTGTGGGAACTGAAGGTCAGAACCGCCGCCATGAATATCGAAATGGTTGCCTAGGATTGACGAGTTCATTGCAGAACATTCGATGTGCCAACCTGGACGACCCGCGCCCCATGGCGATTCCCATGTTGGTTCACCTGGTTTAGACATCTTCCAAAGTACGAAGTCTAACGGGCTGCGTTTTGCAGTTTCGATATCAACACGAGCACCAGCTTGAAGCTGATCAAGGTCTTGCTTAGACAGCTTGCCGTATTCGTTGAACTTACCTACTTCAAACATTACGTCGCCATTGTCTGCAACGTAAGCAAAACCACGCTCGATTAGTTTTTCAACCAGCTCGATGATTTCTGCGATAAATTCAGTTGCACGAGGCTCAACGTCCGGACGCTTCATGTTTAGTGCATCAAAGTCCGCATGCATTTCGCCGATTAAACGTTCAGTCAGAGAATCACAAGACTCACCATTTTCTGCCGCACGCTTGATGATTTTGTCATCAATATCAGTGATATTACGTACAAATGTTAGATCGTAACCTAGGTAACGAAGGTAGCGAGACACAACGTCAAAAGAAACAAACGTACGACCGTGACCAATGTGACAGAGATCGTAAATGGTAACTCCACAGACATACATGCCAACTTTGCCGGCTGTAATTGGTTTGAATTCCTCTTTCTGTCTTGTCAGTGTGTTATATATCTTTAACATGATCTCTATCTATGCTTGTGAATGAATTACGAGAACAAGGAGTATATCAACTCCGACCTTATTAGGTAATAGCAATTAACGGATAAAACGATAATCGGCTAAACTTCAAGCACAAAGCGTATATTTTGATGATCCTGAGTTTTCCATGCGTATTAACTTAGGCTAGAATCCCTCTTTGAATACAACATAGTAAAGGAAAGTAGCATGATCACCCTTCACACTAATTTTGGTGACATCAAGATTCAACTAAACGAAGAGAAAGCGCCAGAAACAAGCGCAAACTTCCTTCAGTACTGCCGCGACGGTTTCTACGACAACACACTTTTCCACCGTGTTATTGATGGCTTCATGATCCAAGGTGGCGGTATGGAGTCTGGTCTACGTGAAAAAGCGTCACGTGCACCTATCAAGAACGAAGCAAACAACGGTCTTAGCAACAAAGTGGGTACACTTGCTATGGCACGTACTATGGAGCCGCATTCAGCAAGCTCTCAGTTCTTCATCAACGTAAACAACAACACGTTCCTAGACTTCCGTAGCGAAAGCCTAGATGGTTGGGGTTACTGTGTATTCGGTGAAGTAATCGAAGGCATGGACATCGTAAACAAGATCAAAGGCGTTAGCACTGGTTCTTACGGCATGCACCAAGACGTACCTCTAGAAGACGTAACGATCACTGGTACAACAATCGAAGAGTAATTCATACGAATTACCAAAGAGATAAGTTAGTGGGGAGGCATCGCCTCCCCTTATTTCTATGACGACATTATTTATATCTGATCTTCACCTCGCCCCTTCCCGTCCGGACATTACCGAATGCTTCGAGACTTTTATGCGAACAGAAGCCATCAAGGCTGAAGCCCTGTACGTACTTGGTGACTTATTCGAATTCTGGGTTGGCGATGATGATAACACCCCTTTTGCAGACCAAATCCGTGCGGAATTTAAAACACTAACGGATATGGGCGTCCCTGTTTATTTTATCCAAGGTAACCGAGACTTCT
Source organism: Vibrio sp. Sgm 5 (assembly GCF_026241575.1). NCBI lineage: Bacteria > Pseudomonadati > Pseudomonadota > Gammaproteobacteria > Vibrionales > Vibrionaceae > Vibrio > Vibrio sp. Sgm 5. Next base: position 2,705 of record NZ_JAPHPY010000066.1, on the reverse strand, counting down.
TATTGGGCAAACGCTTTTGTAAGGAAACGGGCATCACATTACTCGACGACGTGTGCACAATTGATCTTTACGGCCAAAAAGCCGTCATTTTACACGGGGACACCCTTTGCATTGACGACATCAAATACCAAGAGTTTCGCAAGACGGTTCACAAACCTTGGTTACAATGGCTTTTTAATCGTATTCCATGGTTTGTTAAAAAAAGAATTGTCTCTAAAGTTCAATCGGATATTCGCGATGACAAAAAGACTAAGTCTCTCGATATCATGGATGTGAACCAAGGTGAAATTGAACACGTGCTGTCTCAGAATTGCGTCAACCTGATGATTCATGGACACACTCATCGCCCAAATACACATTTTTTCGAGCTAAATGGTGTTAAAACCACTCGCATTGTCTTAGGTGATTGGTATACCCAAGGCTCAGTTTTACAAGTAAATTCTGGTGGTTTTGACCTTCAAACACGGCCGTTTCACACAGAAATGAAGTAAAGCCTGCCAAGCATGTAAAAGATTGACGCTCAAAGCATAGAAATTTTGCAGAAAATCGCTATCATCGTAATACTAATTTAAACAGAACATAATACCGCATTGAAGTATTCATACGTAGCTCGCCAACCGATTCTGGATAGAGAAAAACGTACCATTGGGTACGAGCTTCTCTTTCGTGACGGTCCGAAAAATACCTTCCCAGAAGTAGAACCTGAGCTGGCTACTAGTCGACTTCTATCTGATCATTTCCTATCAACGCACTACAGCACGCTGGGCGATAAACTTGGCTTTGTTAACTTTCCCTACCAAAGCTTAGTTAACCTTGTACCAACTTTATTCCCAAATGAATCCTTAGTGGTTGAAGTTCTCGAAGACTGTGAACCGACGGATGAGTTGTTGAATGCCATTAAACACCTTCATGCTTCTGGCTATCGCGTAGCGTTAGATGACTTTGTTCCAACCAAAGCTTGGAAACGCTTCTTACCTTACGTCGCTATCATCAAATTCGACATTCGCTTAGTGCCGATAGACAAGGCCGCCATTTATATTCAAGCCCTGTCTCATTTTGATATTGATTTCTTGGCCGAGAAAGTTGAAACCTATGAAGAATTCGAGCAAGCAATGGACGCGGGTTTTAACTATTTTCAAGGGTACTTTTTTAGCAAACCAGAACTGATTCAGAAGAAACGCCTCAATCCAGCGTTTCTAACGGTGATTCAGTTGTGTAAAGAAATTGCCGACAAGCCGATTAACTTTAACGAAGTCGAGCGTTTATTCTCTATCGACGTCACGCTGTCGTACAAGCTTCTGACTTATGTCAATTCTGGCTACACCCTCACCACTAAGATCAAATCTTTCCGTCAAGCATTGGTTTATCTAGGCGAAGAACGTTTAAGACGCTTTATTTCTCTTGTTGCAATTGCTTCGGTACATGAAGACAAGCCTGACTCTCTATACTCATTAGCGATTCAACGCGCACGTATGTGTGAGATTTTGTTGAGCCAAATGAAAACCAAATATGACCCAGGTCAGGCATTTCTTACTGGGATGTTTTCACTGTTAGGCTCTCTCCTCGACCAACCTCTTGAAGATGTCATCAGTGATATACCTGTCGATGAAGAAATTAAACATGCCTTAACTGGGCACAAAGGTGTTTTGGGTTACCTTCTCTCAATGATCATCGCTTACGAGAAAGCAGATTGGGAAATGACAGAGAAATACTGTACCGCCCTAAAACTCACTGAGCCACAATTAGCCAAAGCGTTTAGCCAATCCACGGCTTGGGCTCAAGAACTGCTGTCTCAAACGCCCTAAACGGCTATAATGCCCCAAAGAATACCTGCAACCTCACTTATGTGAGGTTGTTTGTTTTTACCGCTTAATTAATCGAGATTTCATTTTATGGCTTCTTCTTGTCCTTGCGGCTCTAACCGCACCTACCAACAGTGTTGTGAAATTGCCCACAATAACCATGCTGACGTCACCACTCCAGAGCAGTTAATGCGCTCTCGTTACAGTGCGCATGTGTTAGGTCTAGTGGATTACGTGGTGAACACGTACCACCCAAGCTGTAATGCAGAAGAGCAACGTGAAGGCATTGCCCAATCCATCGAAAGCGATTGGTGCAAGCTTGAGGTAGTAAAAGCCGAAGCGAGTAGCAACGAGAATGAAGGTTTTGTTGAATTCAACGCTTACTTTGACGAAGACGGCAAACGCTACTGCATGACCGAGCGTTCTCGTTTCGTGAAAGAAGATGGGCTTTGGTACTACATTGACGGCACATTTCCAGAAGACGAGAAAGAGCCTGAACAAGATCCTCGCTTAAGCCAACCGGTAAGCAGCCTAAAGGTCGGTCGTAACGATCCGTGTATCTGTGGAAGCGGTAAGAAATTTAAGAAGTGTTGTGGGTAATCGCACCCACGCCTAGCTTATTAAGCCTGCTTTAATGAGATTCCTGATCTCGCCTAGGCTCGTCGGAATGACGTAAAATGTTCTTCGATTTGAAATAAGTAACGCGGTCTCAAGTACCATTACAAAGTATATCGTCATTCTCAACAACGAAGAACAAGCGTGATTCAGAATCTAATCACCTTAAGCTCTGCTGTCAGGTTTCCCCATCGAATCAAGAATATTAGATTAAAAAATGTATGGTCCGCCCCGTTATTGCAACTACAATTTAGTAATAACGGAGTTGGTTTGCGCTAATGTATTCGG
>NZ_JAPHPY010000065.1:0-23645 GCF_026241575.1 Vibrio sp. Sgm 5 | reverse complement strand
CTCAGATCGCACACACGTGAAAGAGTTCAAAAAAAATCCCCAAACTACAAGCTTGGGGATTTGTGTATAAGAGACAGCGCTAAGTGCGAGGCTTTGTTGTTTGGGCAGCGTTATGTGTTAAGTACAAATTTCTCGATCGATTTTGCTACACCGTGGTCATCGTTGCTGACTGTGATGTAGTCTGCGATTTGTTTGGTTTCTTCCATTGCGTTCGCCATTGCGATACTAAGACCTGCGTATTCAAGCATGTGGTGGTCGTTCTCGGCATCGCCCATGCAAATCACTTCTTCAGCTTTGATACCCAAGTATTCAGCGATCGCGGAAATACCAATACCCTTGTTACTTGATGGGTTCAAGAACTCCAAGAAGAAAGGCGCGCTTTGCACTACCGTAAACTCTTTTTTTAACTCTGCAGGTAAAGTGGCAATAACTTCAGACAGTTTGTTTGGCTCTGCAACCATCATCGCCTTAATAATCGCATGATCATCTTCTAGAGCGTCGAAGTTCATTTCGGTAATTTCAAGACCGTTAATTCTCGCTTCGATGTCTGTGTAAGGGTTGTTTTCTTCTGTGATTAGGCCGTGCTCTTGGCTGAATGCGTGAACGTAAGCGCCAAGCTCGCGCGCTTTACGTGCGATCTTCTTTGCTGCTTTGCCATTGATGATCTGCTGGTGAATGATTTCTTCTGTACCAATGTTTTTTACCATTGATCCATTGTAGTAAAGCACGAAGTCTTTATCGGAATTGATGTTCAATTCGTCAAGTTTGTCTTGCATACCCTCAAGAGGGCGACCAGATGCCAATACGACAGTCACACCGGCTTCGCGAGCTTTGGCTATTGCCTGTTTGTTCTCATCTGAAATTACTTTGTCGCTGTTTAACAACGTACCGTCCATGTCGAGGGCGATCAGCTTGTACATCTTTACTTACCTTAAAATTGGGGAACCCGTGTATGAAACTACAAAAAGACCTATTTTAACAATTTATTTTTGGTTTAAATTGACCTGAGTGCGCCTCTCCATTAAGGTCTTCGCCTCGAAGTATTGTGAGTTGAGTGAGTTCTACGTTGTATAAGCTAAATGAGATGTTTGAAACCATCCAAGGGGAAGGGGTTTTCACCGGTGTGCCAGCGGTTTTCGTGCGTTTGCAAGTATGTCCGGTTGGGTGTTCTTGGTGCGATACGAAACAGACTTGGTACGCAGAAGAAGAAGACCAGCGCCAGATCGGTGATATCTTGGTGAAAACAGAAGATTCTCCAACGTGGTGTTTCGCATCTGCGGAAGACATCGTAGCTGAATACAAAAAGCAGAGCTTTAATGCGAAGCATATTGTGATCACTGGTGGCGAACCATGCATTTATGATTTACGTGCTTTGACGGCTGCATTTGAAGAAATGGGTTGCCAATGCCAAATCGAAACCAGCGGCACTTCAGAGGTCGTGACTTCAGAAAGCACATGGGTGACGGTGTCACCTAAAATTGCGATGAAGGGTAAGTTGCCAGTATTAAAGAGTGCTTTGGAGCGAGCGAATGAAATTAAGCATCCGGTCGGCACTCAAAAAGACATTGATCAGCTTGATGCATTGTTGGCGTCAGCAGAAATTGCAGAGAAGACTGTAATCGCACTTCAGCCTATCAGTCAGAAGCCTCGCGCTACACAACTGTGTATTGATACCTGTGTTGCTCGCAACTGGCGTTTGTCGGTTCAAACTCATAAATACCTAAGTATTGCTTAAGCTCGGAGAGAAAGATGAAAAAAGCAGTCGTTGTTTTCAGTGGTGGGCAGGACTCTACAACATGTCTGGTTCAAGCATTAAAAGAGTTTGACGAAGTACATGCCATCACATTCGATTACGGTCAGCGTCATAAGATGGAGATTGAAGTGGCTGAAAAAGTTGCAAAAGATCTTGGCGTTGCTGCACACAAAGTGATGGATGTTGGCTTACTGAATGAACTGGCCATCAGCTCTCTGACACGTGACGACATTCCAGTTTCTCATGAACTGCAAGAAAACGGTTTGCCGAATTCATTCGTTCCAGGTCGCAACATTTTGTTCCTGACGCTTGCTGGCATATACGCATACCAAATTGGCGCAGAAACCGTAATTACGGGTGTTTGTGAAACAGACTTTAGTGGTTACCCAGATTGTCGTGATGACTTTGTAAAAGCGATGAACAGTGCGCTGGTTAAAGGCATGGATCGTCAATTTGAAATCAAGACGCCATTGATGTGGTTGAACAAAGCAGAAACATGGGCTTTGGCCGATCAATATGACGCGTTGCAACTTGTCCGCGAAAACACGTTAACTTGTTACAACGGCATCATCGGTGATGGTTGTGGTGATTGCCCGTCATGCGACCTGCGCAAAGCGGGCTTAGATGACTATCTGAACAACAAAGACGCAGTTACGCAGTCGTTGATTCAAAAGCAGAAGACGGAAGGTCAATAGGCTCGTTGTAAGCATCAATCATAACGTTGTGCCCACTTTGCTTCGTTTGATATAAAGCTTGGTCTAGTATCGAATACAGTTCATCAAAGTTCGTTAATGGTTTTGATGTAGACAAATAGGCCAAGCTTGCTGTTACATTCAGTACCGTAGCATTTTCAGTTTTGATCTGCTTATCAGATATCGTTTTGTGTAGGCTTTGAACACGAAATGGCACGTCGATCTCATCGACATTCTTCAGAAGTAAAATAAACTCTTCACCGCCTAAGCGCCCAAGATATTCCCCTCTATTCAACTTAGCTCTAATCGCTTTGCATACGTGCTTTAATACGATGTCGCCAGTAGGGTGGCCATATTGATCATTGATAGACTTGAAGTTATCGAGATCGATAAGCGCTAAAACATAACGCATGTCTTCGGGCGCGTTGATTGTTTGTGCTCTAATTTTCTCAATAATTGTACTTCGATTAAGTGAACCGGTAAGACGATCTAATTTCGATTTTATGTTCGTTTTTCGTTGAATAAATAGGGCGACGAATAGCAAAGTCAGTAAGCAGAAAATGACGAAGTTATATGCTCTTTTTTGTTCTGCAAGCTTTTCGACTTCGAGTAACTTTAAGTTGCGCTCATTATTTATTTTTGTCAGCTGCAACTCGTATTCATATTCATTCTTGGTTAAATCGAGTGCCTCTATTGCTTTGACATTGTTTGCATCACGGTTCGCAAGTTCTAGCGTGGCGTAATCTTGATAATGAGATAGGGCGGCAAGATGGTTGCCCTGTTCTCGATAGGTTTGCGAAAGCAAAAGTTGGGCCTTAGCTTGCAATGCTGAATTTGAGTTTTCTGTCGCAAGTTCAAGTGCGGCAATACCATGTTCTAGCGCTTTTGCGAGCATTGTGTTTTTTAAGTATGCAAACCCTGCCGCCAAATGACTTTCTGTCTCTAAGCGTTTGTTTTCATATCGTTTACCGAGCTCTAGTGCGTTCCTGATGTAAGGTACAGCACTTTGTAAGTTTCCTGATTCAACGTACGCAGAACCAAGACCAAGATAGGTCAAGCCCTTACCGTATGGGTAGTCCATGTCTTCTAAGATAGTTAGTGCATTTTTGTAGTGACTAATGGCCTTATCATAGTCTTTAGATTTGTTATACATAGCCGCAAGACTGTGTTCGACCTGAGCAACTTCAAGTGGGGAGGCTTCAAGCTGTCGAGCGAGGAGCGCTTGAATAAGGTACTGTTCTGCTTGTTCGTACTGCCCAAGTACACTCAACAAATTGCCTACATCATTGTAAACTCCTGAAGGATCGCTTTGCGTTGGCATTTTGGTTAACAAGCGACGATAAAGCTCTAGAGCTACATCGTATTCGCCGCGGTAATCGAAGTTATTAGCAATAACGCGCAGAGCTAGATCACTTGGGAAACTTTCTGGGTGGTCGATTGCTAAATGATTGTTCAAAGAAGAGCAGAAGAAATTGGCTTTGTGGTACTGACCTTGTTGATTCAAGGTGTAGCACAATTGATAGTTCATTAAGGCTTTGCTCTCTACATCCTGATGCTGCTTGGTGCTTTGTAGCAACGCGGTGAAAAGGTTGACAGAATCATCATAGTTACCTTGTTTACGTTCTTTTAGCGCTAAAATGTATCGAGATTCTAGCTTCGCGAAACGGTTGTCTAAAATTTGGCTGCTGCCAAAGTAGGGCTGATCGATGTTGCCCATGTATTCATAGATGAGCCCGCTCACGTACAGCTTTTCACTGTCGGTATTTGCCGTGTGATAGCGATCTTGGAGCATACTCAAAGCCGATTCGACATTCGTCTTCAAAGTCGATTGATAGACAGCATGCCATTGGGTGATGCTTTGAGTGTCACTTGCGTTTGCTTGACTACCTAAAAATAGTGACGCAAGCAAAGAGAGCAGCGTACGCATAGTGATGTAACCTTATGTTCTTTCTAATATAGTTTGTTCGGTATGATATACCAATTGAGGTTGAGTCATTGTGACAAAACACGAAGGGTATAGATAATGAAATGAAGAAAACTATGCGCTCGGTCGAGCTTTATATCGAAAAGGTAAGTGAAAAGAGAGAAGACCCCAGCTTGGTGCTGAGGTCTTAAAGAATTAGCTTAGGTATAGTTTAGCTAGGTCTTGAGGTTCAAGCTCTTTACCTTCTAGCTGTGCGTTCCAGTTAGCACCAACAAGAACACCATCTTCAGCAAGAGTTAAAAGCCAATCTTCAACAAAGATATCCAGAGGAATCTCTAGTACTTCAAAATCTGCCCATTCTTCAACGTTGTGTGCTTCTGCATCTTCTTTAGCAGACCAAAAAGGCATGACTTCGCTGTTTTCGAATTCAGTTGAATCGCAAGATAACCAACCTTCTTCATTGCGTAGACCCCAAACTAGCTGGTTTTCTTTTGTTTCAGCAACAAAAAGATCAAGGTTTGCTTGGATATCTGTTGTAAGTTTGCTCATTTCAAAACTCTCATTGTTATGACGCGGCTAGATTACCATTAAAGTGTCGATTCCTAAAGCATAATACGGTTTTCGTACGCTTGAAAAAACAAAAGGAGCCGAAGCTCCTTTTATTAGGTTTTTGGAAGAGTAGTGAATATGGTCCACTCTTTCTTTATCTCACCTTTATAGCCGACAACGTAAGCCGTTACTCTTCTGTTCAGTGCGTGACTCACTTCGTCGGTACCCTCTGTCGCTAAATGGGTATCACCAAAACCGACAATGCGAACTCGGTTAGTATCAATGCCATAACGCAATAGCGCTTCGCGAACATTATTTGCGCGTCGTTTTGAAAGGTCTAAGTTGTGGGAAGAACCACCCACTTTACTGGCGTAACCTTGCAGTTCAATTGAGGTAGAAGGGTACTCTTTCAGAAATTCTGAGAGATCTCGAATTTGACGACGAAATACAGGGTTTATTTCGTCTGAATCATTGGTAAATAAAACGCGGACTTGCATCTTCTCGGATGCTTTAATGTATTCACCACACCCATCATTATCGATCTCTGACGTTACCGGAGTGCCAGGACACAAGTCACGAGCATTGATCACGCCATCATTGTCATCATCTTGCAGATCGGCAATTTGCTGAGCATCTGGGGTTGGCATGTAATCATATTCATCATTCGTTGCTGCGAAGCTGGCAGAAGCAAAAATACTTAGAGTGAATAGAACCTTTGTTACTTTCATGGTTTAGTACTCCACCTTCTGATTCCACTCGGTCGGGACGTCAACACGTAATGCATTTAATAGCTGGCCAGTGGCGTTCATGACTCGATACTTTGCATACTGTTCAGCGTATTTAGCATCTAAATAATCTTTTCGCGCTTCAAACAATTCATTTTCTGTATTAAGTAAGTCCAGCAAGGTTCGTTTACCGATACGGTACTGTTTCTCATACGCGATGACGGTTTGTGAAGCAGAGTCAACGTGATCTGATAAGAATTCCTTTTGTTGTAACGTCAGATCGAGAGCACTCCATGAGAGTCTCAAGCCTTCTTCAACGTTTCTATAAGCGCGTTCACGTAAGTCTTTTGCTTTGTTTAGTTGGTAGGCAAAACTCTCTGCATTTGCTGCGTCACTGCCCCCATTGTAAAGGTTGTAGCGCATTCTCAACATCGCAGTTGTTTCGTCACCACGCCCTTCAATACCACCAGCATCGTCACGCCATGTCTGAGCTGCTTCAACCGAAAGGGTTGGGTAATAGTTACCTTTTGACTGCTTATATTGAAACTTAGCTGAATCAACATCTGCAGTAGAAATCTTAATGACCGGATGGGAATCAAATGCCAACTCTACAGCATCATCTACCGTATATGGGATAAAGTTTTGATCGGCACGCGGAAAGGTAAGCCCTTGTGGAGATTGGCCGACAATGCGAGTAAACATGGTATGGCTATCAAACAGGTTATTTTGCGCTGCCGCTAAATTGCCGTGGGCTTTTGCCAGTCTGGCCTCAACTTGAGTCAAGTCAGCTGTTGAACCAATACCAGAGTCGACGCGCTTTTTAATGTCTTGATAAATTTTCTTGTGAACTTTCAAATTATTTTCGGAGAGTGTCAGGATTTCATAAGCCTTCACTGCATCCAAATAAACTTTAGTCACTTCTAGCGCTGTATCTTGAGCATCAGCAAGTAATTGATAGCGTACTGATTCTGCATCAGCTGCGGTTCTATCAATATCATTCAATGTTGCCGAACCATCCCAAATAAGCTGGGTAAGCGTGACAGTTGCTTCTTTACGCGTTAAATCCGTTGATTCGCGGCCCGCTTCCGCAGGATCGATACCTTCGTATCCAATACCCGCGTCAAGGTCGACAGAGGGAAGGTAAGCGCCACTCGAGGCTTCATTCACATACTGCTTACTTACGAATTCATTAAACGCACTTTTTATGTCTGGGTTTGTTTTAAGCGTATTTTCAACCGCTTGCTCTAATGTTTGCCCTAAAGCAGGGCTAGCGGCGAGCACACCCAAGCAAAAGGCGTTGGCACGAGTCCACTTCACTGTGATTCTCCTAGATTGTGAATTGTCTGGGGTGAGAAATCGTTCTTATAGATAGCGACACCTCTATAGGCGTCAATAATTTAACGTACAAAGCTATTAACAATCAACTATGGAACTAGTTGCTATACTTATCGATGTGTAAGTAAATCTTCAGTTACCGCACGGAAGGCACTTTATATTCTGAATAAAGATCATATTTTCAATACCTTATTCAGTATGGGTGTCCATATATTAGTGACGGTAGTCTCTTTTTATCACATGACACATCCTTCTGAGTAATATGTGACTTAGAAGTTGTAATTTAGTGTTAATGCACTGTTATTGCGCTATATATTCGGGCAATATATAACGAATAAGTATCAATGGTCAAAATGTTGACAGTAATTTTAGGTCAGAGGTTTATATGGATCGTACAGCCTTAGTTTCACTTGGTGGGCAATTAGTCGTAATAGGTTTGGATGGGCAGTTAAGAGCGCTTGCCGAAAACGAACAACCGTCACCTGGTGAGTTGATTGTTTCTAAAACTGGAGCTGAACCAGACAAGCTTCAGGTTTTAGTTGCAAAACAAGAAGGGGTGCAAGACGTTTCTGACGATGTTGCTCAAATTATTGACGCTCTTCGAGAAGGGCAAGACCCAACGTTGCTAAACGAAGATTTTGCACCAGCTGCAGGTCAAAGTAACGGTTCTAGTTTGCAAACTAGCGGCACTGTTGAACGCACTGCTGCAGAATTATTAGCCGACACGGATTTTGAAACCACCGGGTTGGCAGCGCTAGGTTTTTCTGAAACTCAAAATTTGTCATTAGCTGAGCTCTACTTAAGTAATATCCGTTCTGACGAAACATCTCCGACAGTTACCCCTGTGGCGCCTGTTGCGGAAGATGACAATATTCAAACCGACGAAGATATACCTGTCACAATTGATGTTCTAGCTAATGATACCGATCAAGACAGTGAAAACTTATCTATCGAATCTGCCACCGTGCCTGATGAGCAAGGAACAGTAGAAATTGTTGATGGTGAGTTGATCTATACTCCTGCTGAGGATTTCAATGGTGACGCAACGGTTACTTATGTAGTGACTGATGGAGAAATGACAGACGAAGCATCTGTGACAATCAGTGTGAATCCTGTTAACGATGCGCCAGTAGCAGTAGACGATATCGCTACTACTGATGAAGATACTCCGGTTACGATTGATGTTTTGCCAAATGATACTGATCTAGATAACGATACGTTAACCATCGTGAGAGCATCTGTTCCTATTGAACAAGGTATTGTTGAGATCATAGATGGCAAACTTGTTTTCACTCCAGCGGAGAATTTCAACGGCGAAGCAACTATCACTTATGTTGTTAGCGATGGTGAACTAACAGATGAAGCAACGGTTTCGGTTACTGTTAACCCTGTAAATGATGCACCAATAGCAAATGATGACAGCGCTACGACGGACGAAGATACGCCAGTCACCATTGATGTGCTACCAAACGACACCGATGTTGACGGTGACACACTGACCATAGTGAATGCGTCTGTTCCTGCAGAGCAAGGCACCGTTGAAATCGTAGACGGTAAGCTTGTTTTTACTCCTACAGAAAACTTCAACGGTGAAGCAACTATTAGCTACACAGTTTCTGATGGTGCATTAGAAGATGAAGCAGAAGTTTCGGTAATAGTTAATCCACTTAATGATGCTCCGACAACCGAAAATGCTATCCCATCCCAAGTTCTACCTGAGGATTTTGCTGAATACACCATTAACTTAAATGACGCGTTTAGCGATGTTGACGACGCAGATAGCGAATTGACGTTTGCCGTTTCTGGTAACAGCAACATTCAAGTATCGATTTTTGATGGCATCGCGACGATTACACCAACAGCAGACTGGAATGGTTCTGAGGAGTTGACGTTTACCGCGACAGACCCTGATGGTGAAAGCGTTAGCCAGACCGTTGAGTTCACAATCAATGCCGTTGCCGATATTGTTGCTGATAGTGCAGATATCGTTGAAGACACACCAACCATTTTGGATGTGTTAGATAATGATAGCTTCGAAGGGCAATCACCAGTTGTATCAGTCGAGACGGGCGATGGCCCAGTAAACGGCAGTGTGGTTGTTAATAATGACGGCACGATTACCTACACGCCAGACCAAGATTACAACGGCGCTGACGAGTTTACTTACACGGTTACTTCTGGTGGTGTGACCGAAACCACAACGGTTACGCTAAACGTCACGCCTGTTAACGACAAGCCAGTGGTTGAGAATACCATTGCAGACCAAGTTCTACCTGAGGACTTTGCTGAATATACCATCGATTTAAATGACGCGTTCAGTGACGTTGATAATGCAGATAGCGAACTGACGTTTACTGTTTCTGGCAACAACAACATTCAAGTATCGATCGTCGATGGTATCGCAACGATCACCCCAACAGCAGACTGGAATGGTTCTGAAGAGTTGACGTTTACCGCGACAGATCAAAGTGGTTTGGCTGTGAGTCAGACGGTTGGTTTCACAGTCAACGCCGTTGCCGACATTGTCGCTGACAGTGCGGATATCGTTGAAGATACACCAACAATTTTGGATGTGTTAGACAACGATAGCTTTGAAGTCCAATCACCAGTTGTATCCGTAGAAGCGGGCGATGGCCCTGCAAATGGCAGTGTGGTTGTGAACAACGACGGCACCATTACTTACACGCCAGACCAAGACTACAACGGCGCTGACGAGTTCTCTTACACAGTCACCTCTGGTGGTGTCACTGAGACTACGACGGTCACGCTAAACGTTACTCCAGTCAACGATAAACCAGTGGTAGAAAACACTATTGCTGACCAAGTTCTACCGGAAGACTTTGCTCAATACACCATCAACTTGAATGACGCATTTAGCGATGTTGACGATGCAGACAGCGAGCTGACGTTTAGTGTTTCTGGTAACAGCAATATCCAAGTATCGATTGTTGATGGTATTGCGACAATCACACCAACAGCAGACTGGAATGGCTCAGAAGAGTTAACGTTTACCGCGACAGATCCTGATGGTGAAAGCGTTAGCCAGACTGTTGATTTCACGGTTAACGCCGTCGCAGATATCGTTTCGGACAGCGCGAATATCGTTGAAGACACACCAACGATTTTGGATGTGTTAGACAATGATAGTTTCGAAGGCCAATCACCAGTTGTATCAGTAAAAGCGGGCAATGGCCCTGCAAATGGCAGTGTGGTTGTTAACGATGACGGCACCATTACCTACACACCAGACCGAGATTACAACGGTGCGGATGAGTTTACTTACACAGTCACGTCTGGTGGTGTCACTGAAACCACAACGGTTACGCTAAACGTTACGCCTGTTAACGACAAGCCAGCGGTAGAAAACACCATTGCCGATCAAGTTCTACCGGAAGACTTCGCTGAGTACACCATCAACTTGAATGATGCATTTAGTGATGTTGATAACTCAGATAGCGAGCTAACGTTTACTGTTTCTGGTAACAGCAACATTCAAGTGTCAATTGTCGATGGTATCGCGACGATCACCCCAACCGCTGACTGGAATGGTTCTGAAGAGCTTACTTTTACAGCCACAGATCCAAGTGGTTTGGAAGTGAGTCAGAAAGTTGATTTCACAGTCAATGCCGTTGCCGATATTGTCGCTGATAGTGCAGATATCGTTGAAGATACGCCAACCATTTTGGATGTGTTAGACAACGATAGTTTCGAAGGACAATCACCAGTTGTTACAGTTGAATCTGGAGATGGTCCGACTAACGGCAGTGTGGTTGTGAACAACGACGGCACGATCACTTACACGCCAGACCAAGATTACAACGGTGCGGATGAGTTCACTTACACGGTTACTTCTGGCGGTGTTACTGAAACCACAACAGTTACGCTGAACGTTACTCCTGTAAACGACAAGCCACTTAACGAAGACTTTGACCATAGCGCTGACGAACTTATTACTAACGTAATTTTTGATACTGATGATAAGCCTTTGGACCAAGGCTCAGAAAGCGATCATATTTCTGACGTTGAGGATGACTTAAATGGTGATGATCTTCAGATCCGGATAACAGAGCTACCTACATCTGGCACCTTGTATTTCAAAGATGAAAATGGCGATCTTCAAGAAATTACATCGGCCGATGGCTCGTTGTACAACAAAGACAGCATCTACTACGAAGCGGATAATGTTGGATTCTTGCTTGGTATCAAAGACAGACCTAATTCTCCAAATGGAGAAGAGTCAACGACGGATTTCTACAACTGGGGTTTAAGTGCAGACGGTGGTGAGTCACACAGTCGAACCGAATATCTAGTAAATGGAGCGTCTATTGATATCTCCTCTGATAGTGGTGTGCTAGCTCAATACAACCGAGAAGTCTCACATATTGGTCATGGTATTGCTGATAACGATGGGCAAGGCATTCAGCGCGGCGAAACCATCAGCATTGATTTGTCTGAGAACCCTGTTGGCAGCGTGAATCTTGGTCTGGATGGTCTAGGAGGCTTGTTTGAGCACGGCGACAACAATGCTGCTCTTATCACGGTGACATACCTTGATGCTAACGGCACAGAGCAAACTCAAGTTATTGAGTTCTTGAAGCCAGAAGGCAACAACATGCTATTCCAGGCGACTAGTATTGGCTTCGGTAAGGATTACCCTCTACCTGAAGGGGCGGTAATTACTCAATTAGACTTCTCGACCAAAACATCTGGGAATTGGGAGTTGCGTTATGTAGAGGGCTTCCCACCTGAAGATAGTTTTGACTACGTTGTAGTTGATTCTGGTAACGCTGAAAGTGACCCTGCAACGGTTACTATTGCTAATCAGGTTCTAGACGGCAACGTGTCGGAAAACGGTCCGGATCTATCTTTAACAGGGAACACTGTTACAGAAGGAGAAGACGTTACGTTTTCTGTGGTACTGGATGAGGCGACAGAAACGGCGGTTAAGTATCCAATAACTACATTGGCTCCAGGCTCATCGGCAGATGATTCAGACGTCAACCTCTCAAATGCAACCTACACGAATGGTGTTGTTTTTGCAGGCGGCTACCTGATTGTTCCTGCCGGCGTTAGTAGCTTCGAGATCATTGTGCCGACGATTGATGATCTTGTTGTTGAAAATGACGAGACGATGAAAGTTGAAATCGGTAGCGAGTCGGGCTCATCAACAATTTTGGATAATGATAGTACGTCACTTTCAGTGAGTAATGCTGGCGACGTGAGCGAAGGTTCTGACACAGTATTCACGGTGTCGCTGTCTAACGAAGTTCAAAGTCCTGTTGTCGTCAATCTAAGTTCAAAGACAGATGGCAACTACACAGCTGAAGATGAAGATCTTGGTAACATGACGGTGACTTATATTGACGGAGAAGGCCAAGAGCAGACTCTGGATGTTAGTCCAAGTGGAGACGTTACTATTCCTGCCGGAGTTACTGATATCACGGTAACAATAACAACGACACAAGACGATGTTTACGAAGGTGCAGAATCTTTCGGCTTGGTTGTGACCGAAACTGGCGGTATTACATCAAACGGCGTGGCGAGTGGTGAGGCAGTGATAAAGGATGATGGCTCAGCTGTCGGTCCAACAACGCCTGATAACGATAAGCCGCTGCTATCTATCAGCGGTGGTGGTGATATTAATGAAGGGGAAGAAGCAATATTTGTTGTTTCTTTATCTAATCAAACAGAGTCACCAGTCGTTATCAATTTGGCCACGAGCACGAGTGGCGCATATACAGCAGAAAACTCTGACATTAATGATTTTGTCGTAACCTACAAAGACAGTGAAGGCGAAACGAAATCACTAACCGTTTCAGATAATGGTGATGTCACTATTCCTGCAGGTATTACTGCAATCGAAGTATCTGTTCCTACGACTCAGGATGATGTCTACGAAGGCTCTGAGAGCTTTGGTTTAGTCGCGACGGAGTCTGCTGGCATCACTTCAAATGGTTCTGCCGTTGGTCAAGCGAACATAAAAGATGACGGCTCTGTTGTGGGGCCGACAACACCAGACAACGACAAGCCTACGCTAACCGTAGATGGTGGCGGGAATGTCGATGAAGGTGAAAATGCAGTCTTTACGGTTTCGTTATCAAATCAAACTGAAAGCGCTGTTGTTGTTAACTTATCGGTAGAGGCGGACGGAAACTATTCAGCAGAGGATAATGACCTTGGCGATTTAGTTGTGACTTATGTAGACACTAATGGCCAAACACAACCATTGAATGTTGATGGAAATGGGAATGTAACAATACCTGCGGGAATCCAGGATATCACGGTTACGGTGCCGACTAACGAAGATCATATCTACGAGGGAAATGAAACGTTTGGCCTCACTGTGACAGAAAGTCATGGGGTGACAACTAATGGTCAAGCGACTGGCCAGGCAACAATTTTAGACGCAGAAAGTGCACCAAAAGTAAGTATTGTTGCCGACCAAGACAGCGTCAACGAAGGCCAAACCGCAGGCTTTACAGTGAGCTTGGACCAAGTTGCTGATGAGAAAGTAACGGTTGAGTTCGAATACTCTGGTACTGCTCAAGATGGCTCTGACTTTACTGGCGTGGCAAGTATTGAAGTACCAGCCGGTCAGGCTTCAGTTGACCTAGACATCACTACGCTAACTGATGGTACTTATGAAGGTGCAGAGTCATTTACTGTCACAATCAAAGATGTAGAAGGTGCAGACGCAACGGCTTCGACGAACAACAGTGCGAGCGTGACTATCAATGACGCCCAGCAAGCACCGAAAGTCAGCATCGTTGCTGATGCAGGCTCTACCGCTGAAGGTGGTGATGCGAACTTTACTGTAAGTATCGACCAGAAAGCGGATGAGGATGTCGTGGTGACATTCACGATTGGTGGTGATGTTGATAGTGATGATTACACTGCGCCAAACACTTACACCGTGACTATTCCAGCGGGTCAAACTTCAGTCGCCCTTGATATTGAGACGCTAGATGACGGTATCTATGAAGGTGCTGAAGATCTGACAGTGACGCTAACTGGAACGAGTGGTGCAGACTCTTCGCTGAATACGGCTTCTAAAGAGGCATCTGTTTCTATCGCAGACGCTCAGCATGCTCCGGAGTTTATTTCTGACGGTGATCTTCCTGGCGATGCAGCAAACAATGATGTTTATGACTTTGGCACCGTAAATGAAAACAGTGTTAGTGGCACTGTTGTGGGTACGCTTGTTGCTGAAGATCTAGATAACGATGAACTTACTTACAGTTTTGCTGATGGAACAACAACGAACGGTCTATTTGATCTTGACCCATCGACGGGTGAGGTTTCACTCAACAAGACTATTGATGATGTTGATTTAGGCGAATATACACTGCAGGTGAAGGTTGCCGATGGTACGGGTGGCGTAGACACTGCAGAGGTTAATGTTTCACTTGTAAACGTTAATGATGCACCAGAAGCTTCACCTTCGTCAGTTACCACTCTAGAAGACTCCCAAGTTACTCTGGATTGGGCATCATTTGGCGTCACGGATGTCGACTCAGACACATCGACGCTGTCTGTCCAAATTACATCGCTTCCTAGCGACGGTGCACTTGAGTACAAAGATGAGCAAGGAAATTGGCAGGCGGTTCAAACAGACCAAGTACTGAGTAAATCGCAGTTTGATGCCGATGGTGTACGTTTCACTCCAGAGGTAAACGAATCTGGTGATGACAGCTTCACTGGAAATGGGGTTGGTAACCAAGAAGGGAACTATGCGCAAATTGGCTTTAAACCAACAGATGGGGAAGATACGGGGCAAGAATCCGTATTGACGATTGATGTCACCCCAGATGCAGATGCGCCGAATTTGGTTACAGTGACTCCAGGGTTATCTCTTCCTCAACAAGATTTCAACGTGACTTCTTGGACAAATGTCATTGTTGGTTCTGATAACGGTCAAGGTGTTGCGGGACAAGTTTTGATTGATGCTATTGAAGCTTTAGATTTAGAAGATGGCAGCCAATCGACCACCACCAATGTTCAGGATACCGCGTCAGGGGCAACAGCAGCGGATGAAGCCGTATTAGTGACGGCGCTGGTCTACTTGGAAGCGGGAACCAGTTATGATTTTACTGGACGAGCAGATGACAGCTTAGCGATCAAAATTGGTGGAACACTGGTTGATGAAGCTCGTTGGGGTAATGGTAGGGGTGATATTAAGGGAGATGCGTTTGTACCTACATCTTCCGGATTTTACCCAATCGAAATCTATCATCACAACCAGAGTGGGCCTGGCAATTTTAATGTAGATGTCTCTATCAACGGCCAAACGGCAGTTGATTTAAGTAACAGCAACTTGTATGTGGTGAGTGACTCAGCTGCTTTGGACGCAGTCGATGTAAGAACTTCTGAGTTAAAAGAAGTAGACGGTGTTCAGTTCTACGAGACTTATGAAGTCAATGAAGGGTTGCAAGATACCGCTATTCCAATTTCAGAAATTAGAGCAAGCCTGACTGATACTGATGGCTCTGAATCACTTGCAGTGACATTAAAAGGTTTGCCAATTGGAGCGGTGCTCTCTGATGGAGCGAATTCTATTACGGTAGCGACGGTGAACGAAGCACTGGATGTTACAGGATGGTCACTTGACTCTTTGACGGTGACACCACCAGCGGGATCGCACGATGACTTTACCATTGCGGTAACGGCGACAAGTACAGAAAGCTCGAATGGTGATACTGAAGACTCACATGCCACGATTAATGTCGTCGTGCATGAAAATCTAGCGACAAACACAGCTAGTGATGTTGGCATCACGAATGAAGATGCGTCGCTACAGGGTAACGTTTTATCGAATGATACTGATGGCGATAATGTCCTATTGGTCGACCATATTACAGTTAACAATACAGACTACGCTGTTGGTGAAACGGTCTCGCTAGATAGTGGTTCATTGGTGGTAAACCAAGACGGTAGCTACAAGTTCGAACCGGTTGAACATTGGTCTGGTGATGTTCCATCGATTACATACACCACGAATACTGGCGCAACAGAGACATTGGATATTGAGGTCGTTGCTGTCGCAGACGCGCCAAAAGTTACGATTTCAGTTGGCGATATTTCAAAGAACGATGCGGTTGATTCAAACCACAGCCTAGTTACATCAGCGATTGATAGTACCAAACCTCAGAATGCATCAGTTGCCGCTGGGCTGGGGCTAGACAGTGTTTATCAAGAAGACAACCCACCAGCAAACGTAATGCTTGGCAATAATAACGACATTTCAGATACAGATAGTCTGTTTGTTGGTACCGATTACAACGATACCTTCTATGGTGGTGGCGGTGACGATGTCTTTGTTGGAGGTGGGCAGAATGACTCATTCTATGGTGATGATGCTTCAACCATCACGGAACACGATGGGACAGATACGGTTTACTTAACAGGTAACTTTAGTGACTACGAGTTTACCTTCAAGAATAACCATGGTGGTGATGTTCCATACTGGATCTTCTTGGATAACCGCTCTATCGATTCGGTTAATGACAATACAGGACAAGAAGACCGTGGGGATCACTTATATGAGATCGAGCGTGTCGTCTTTGCCGACAAAGTAGTAGAACTTAACCCTGACGGGACTTATCAGATACTGCAAGATCGTTGGATTCCTATCGATATTAATGTCGATTTAGTCGACGCTGATGGCAGCGAGAGCTTGAACCAAACTGTTCTCATCGACGGCTTACCATCGGGCGTAGAGCTATACGTAAATGACCTGATAGTTACTCCAGAGCCCAATGGCAGTTACCTTGTCAATATCGATAGTCAAGGCCACGCATCGTTGGAGATTAAAGTACCATTCGATTATGAAGGCAGCTTTGATTTTCCTATGAGTGTTACCGCAACGTCTGTAGAAGCATCAAATAATGACGCCGCAACGACAACGGAATCGGTTGACATTACTGCTCGTGAGTTTGAGCTTAAGTCAGGTTCGCACGGCGATGACACGATCAAAGGTAGTGCCGACAATGACCTCATTGTTGGTGATGTTCAAGGTTTAGAAATCATTGCAGGACAGGATTACAACATTGCGTTTGTGCTTGATACGTCTGGCAGCATGGGCAGCTGGGTTGGTAGTGCAAAAGATGAAGTTCTGGACGTTTTTGATGAGCTACTTGCATCCGTTAACCAAGGTGTTGAGCCTGGTACGGTAAACATATTGCTTTCTGAGTTTGCTACTGGGGCGACGAAGGTGATTGAAGTGGATCTGAGTTCTGCAACTGCAAGAACTGATTTTGTCGAGGAACTCAATAAGATCGGTGATTACGGTAGTGGTAATACGAACTATGAATCTGGTTTGCAATCGGCAGTCGATTGGTTTGGTACTCAGCCAAACGTCAATGGAGAAAATATCACATACTTTATTACCGACGGTCAGCCAAATACATACGATAACCTCGACAATATAAAGCGTCCTGAATTCTCTAAAGTCATACTTGATGTGGGTGACGATGGGCAGCTTGTTACGTTGCAAGATGTGGTTAATGATAACAGCTACAGCTTTGGTCAAACCGTTAGTTACAAAGGTAACGTCTTAATCAACAGTGATGGGCATCTTTTCTCTCCTCAAACGGGGCAGAAAATCGGTGATATAGACCGTAAGAATGGAATCCTTGAATACGATGACAGAGGTGGAAGTTCCGTTCAGGCTCAGCATATGTATCAAGTTCTAGCTCTCCTTTCGAGTGTGGAGGCAATCGGTCTGGGAAGCGGCGTATCGGAAAGCATACTGCAACAATACGACACCGATGGCGTTGTCGAATCAGAAATTGATGTTACGAAACTTGCAGAAACGATACTTGGTCAAGATGTTCCATTGAAACAAGGTTCGGATATCATCCGCGGTGGAGAGGGTGATGACATCCTTCTTGGTGACTTGATCGAGTTTGGTGGCAATGAACAGGGAATCAGTGCAATTCAATCCCATGTCGCACAAGAAACTGGTCAAGATATTTCTAAAGTTGATGCCGAAGCTATTCATACTTATGTGAAAGATCATATCGATGAATTTAATCAAAACCACCAAGGAGATAAAGCAGATTCACTCTATGGAGAACAAGGTGACGACATCTTATTTGGTCACGGCGGGAACGATATCTTGGTCGGTGGCGAAGGGGACGACATCCTTATAGGTGGTTCTGGTGATGATATCTTTAAACTTGTCGATGAAGGTTCCGGAATTCGAGATGGTGAGATTGATACGATCACAGACTTCACTAAAGGCGAAGATAAGATTGATATTTCTGATTTGCTTCATACTGATAATTCAGACTCTATTGATTCACTACTTGCGAACAATGAGATTGGGTTGGAAGCCGATGGAGAGAACCTGATCCTAACGATTTCAGAATCGGATGGTTCATCTAGCCAGAAACTCGTGATTGAGGGAGGCTCAAGTCAGTACGGTGAATACCTTAACGATGGCGTATTATCCCCAATAGATGGCAGTGCAATCTTGAATGATCTGCTTAAGATCAACGATTTATCTAGTAACTAGGTAAACCGTAAGGCAGTACTATCAATCAAAAAGGTCTAGTAAACACTAGACCTTTTTAGTTTATGTGAGCGTATGGGCTTAGCTAGCTTTTAGGAAGAGTGGTGAAAATGGTCCATTCTTTCTTCACTTCTCCTTTGTATCCGACGACGGTAGCGGTGACTCGTCGGTTAAGCGCATGACTTGTTTCATCCGTGCCAGTAGACGCCAGAATCGTATCTCCGTAGCCGACAATGGTTACTCGGTTCGGTGATATGCCATTTTGAAGCAAGATTCTTCTTACATTTTCAGCTCGGCGTTTGGATAAGTCTAAGTTATGTTGCGAAGTCCCTGTTCGGCTCGCATATCCTTGAAGTTCAATAGAAGTGCTTGGGTATTCTTTTAAGAACTCAGATAACTCACGGAGCTGTTGTGAAAAGATAGGATTGATTTCGTCTGAATCGTTCGCAAACAAGACTCGAATTTGCATTTCTTGGGACGTTTTTAAGAATTCCCCACATCCATCATTATCGATTTCTGAACCAATCGGTGTACCAGGACACAAATCTCGAGCATTGATGACACCATCTCGATCATCATCGATCAGGTCGGCAATTTGATTGGCGGTGGGTGTTTCAATGTACTCGTATTCATCGCCCGTTTCGGTATTAGAATTAGAACTGCACGCTGAAATCAAACACGCCATGAAAAAAATAGGTATTACTCTCATATTAATACTCCACTTTCTCTAGCCACTCTTGCGGAATATCGACGCGCAAAGAGTTGAGCAGTTGTCCTGTAGCATTCATTACGCGGTATTTTGCGTATTGCTCGGCGTATTTTGAATCCAGATAATCCTTACGTGCTTCGAAAAGTTCATTCTCAGTGTTGAGCAAATCCAAGAGAGTTCGTTTGCCAATGCGGTATTGCTTTTCGTAGGCAATTACGGTCTCTGCTGCGGAGTCTACGTGATCAGATAAGAATTCTTTTTGCTGCAAGGTTAAATCTAAAGCACTCCAAGAAAGTCGTAACCCTTCTTCTATATTCTTGTATGCGGACGCGCGTAAATCTTTCGCCTTGTTTAATTGGTAGGCGAAATTTTCTGAGTTTGCCGCATCGCTGCCTCCGTTATAAAGGTTGTATCTTAAACGCAACATTGCGAGTGTTTCGTCACTTCGACCTTCAATACCATCTGCATCATCTCGCCAAGTTTGTGAAGCTTCGATAGAGACAGTAGGGAGGTTAACCCCTTTGGATTGCTTGTACTGGAACTTAGCTGAGTCGACATCAGCAACCGCTACTTTCACCACTGGGTGTTCCTCAAAAGCGATTCCTACAGCTTCATCGACAGTATATGGAATGAAGTTCTCATCAGCTCTAGGGAAAATTAGGCCTTGTGGGGATTGACCCACTAACCGAGTAAACATGGTATGTGTGTCATAGAGGTTGTTTTGTGCAGCAGCAAGATTGCCGTGCGCTTTTGCTAAACGTGCTTCTACCTGCGTCAAATCTGCAGTGGAACCGATACCGGAGTTCACACGCTTTTTAATATCTGAGTAAATGCGTTTGTGCACCGCTAGATTGTTTTCAGACAAGGTCAAAATTTCATAGGCTTTCACCGCATCTAAATAAACTTTTGTCACCTCTAGCGCTTTGTCCGATGCATCAGCAAGGAGTTGATAACGCAGTGACTCTGCGTCTGCCGCAGTTCGATCGATGTCGTTCAGAGTTGCAGACCCATCCCAGATAAGTTGGGTTAAGGTCACGGCCGCTTCTTTACGGGTTAAGTCGGTTTGTCCACGTCCGACACTCTCGGCTGGATCAATTCCCTCGTAACCAATACCAGCGTCTAAATCAATTTGTGGTAAATATGCGCCTGATGAAGCGTCGTTAACGTAACGACTACTTGTGAATTCGTTAAATGCAGCTTTCAAATCAGGGTTTGTTTTCAGCGTTAAGGCTACAGCCTGTTCTAACGTTTGACCGAAAATAGGAAATGACACTATTAGGCAACTGCAGCACGCTATGCTTAGTCGGCTCCACTTCACGGCGATTCTCCCAGAAAAATCCATACAATTTGCCGCTCTCACAAATGAGATTCAACGACATTAAACAGCGGTTGAATGCATTATTTATCAACTCACTGTTATCCCTAGGCTTTTGAGGTTAATTCTCAGCCTGACCCCTTATAACACCGTAGCACATATGACTAAGTTTGCTTATGTTTTAAGCGAAATTCCTCAAAAAAAATCCTGATTTTTTAAGGTCATAGCGCTTTTGAACCGTTTGGCTTTATCGATCTTCACTTGTCCCGCCCCTAGGAAAGTAAAGCTCTGAGAACCGTGTAGGTAAGCAAAATTTGCGATTATTTTGACTAAACTATAGTCGTAAATGATGAGGTGACAAACTTTTGACGCAGCACGATGCGAGTCGAGGTAACTATGAATAATGCAACCTTACGCTCATTATTGGGCCAGACAGTGGTTATCGGTTTAGACGGTAATTTAAGAGAGTTGGAACAGGGCGAAGCTCCGGCTCAAGGTGAAGTGCTAGTCTCTGATTTATCGAATGAATCTACGCCTAACGTGCGGATTGTGACTCAGGAAAGTCAGGAGCCTATAGAGATTACTGACGACGTTGCGAGAGTTGTAGAGGCGATAGCACAAGGTGATGACCCAACACTGTTAGGAACAGAATTTGAACCAGCAGCGGGTGAAAGTGACGGTTCTAGCCCTCAAGCGACAGGCGTTATAGACCGGACGGGGGCTGAACGCCTTGCTGCGACAGACTTTGAAACTATCGGTCTTGAATCACTAGGTCTATCTGAAACACAAATTTTGTCCTTGCTAGAACTCTATTTCGGAGGTTTTTTCTCACAACCGAGTCAAATTGCTGACGTCATTATCCAAGACATATCTAGCCCAACGGTGAACGAAGGTGAAGACGTAAACTTTGATGTCACTCTTGATGGGACAACAAGCGAAGAAACCGAGTTAGCGTTTTCTTTGGATGATGGCAGTGCGTCAGGTGGACAAGAAGACAGTGGCGTTGACTTCCTCAATAACATCGTGACGATTACTTTTGAAGATGGCACAGAGCAGCAAGCGAGCGTCGATGAAAATGGTGATTTCATTATTGTTGTACCAAGTGAGACGACCACTTTTACTGTCACTGTACAAACGTTTAATGATGAACTTTTAGAAGGTGATGAAACTTTCACTCTCAGTGGTTCAACGCCAAATCAACAAGCCCTTGTCACTGGCACAGCAACCATCAGCGATGATGGGGATGGTCCGGGAGAGAATCCTGATGATGATCGCCCTACTGTGCTTTCTATCTCAGATGTCACCGTTAATGAGGGAGAGCCTGCGGTTTTTGAGGTCGTCTTAAGCAATCAAAGTGAATCTGAAACGTCTGTCACTCTTACACTTGCCGACGGCAGTGCAACAGGAGGGAGTGACTTCGATAACACATCTGTTTTGGTTACCTTCTCAGACGGTACATCGCAATCTGTAAGCGTCGCAGAGGACGGTTCTTTCACAGTGATGGTTCCTGCAAATGATACTGACTTTTCTATCACGGTCGTAACGAACAATGATGAAATACTTGAAGGGGATGAAACGTTTACGCTCACTGCAAGTACACCTACTCAAGAAGAGCCCGCAGAAGGAACAGCAACCATAAGCGATGATGGTGATGGTCCTGGGCAAAATCCAGACGATGATCGACCTAATGTTGCATCTATTACGGATGCAACGGTAAATGAGGGCGAGGCGGCTACGCTTGTCGTAAATCTCAGTAACCCGAGTACAACAAACACCGTAGTTACCATGCAACTTGCAGGTGATACTGCGACAAGTGGTGTGGATTTTTCGGACACAACCGTCACGATCACGTTTTCAGATAATACCAGCGAAGTCGTGTTACTGAATCCAGACGGTACGTTTGAGGTAAATGTACCCGAAAACACAACGACTTTCAGTGTTACGGTCGATACCTTCGATGACGATATTTTGGAAGGTGCGGAGACTTTCACGCTGACTGGTACAACATCGACACAAAGCACACCAGCACAAGGCACGGGTACCATTGTTGACGATGGCACTGGGCCAGGTCCTGAGCCAGATGATGACCGTCCAGTTGTTGCTTCAATTAGCAACGCAACAGTCAATGAAGGTGATCCTGCCACATTAGATGTCACCTTGAGCAATCCAAGCACGACCGATACAGTTGTGAGCATGACACTTGCTGATGGTACTGCTGACGGTGGAGTGGACTACACCGATACGTCAGTCACCATCACTTATGCAGATAACTCAACGCAAGTGGTGGCCGTGAATCCAGATGGTACGTTCGATGTGACTGTGCCTGCGAATGATACAACCTACAGCGTTACGGTGAATACTATCGATGACGATATTTTGGAAGGTGCGGAGACTTTCACGCTGACTGGTACAACATCGACACAAAGCACACCAGCACAAGGCGCGGGTACCATTGTTGATGATGGTACTGGCCCAGGTCCTGAGCCAGATGATGATCGCCCAACCGTCGCTTCAATCACAGACGCAACCGTGAGCGAAGGAGATCCTGCCACATTAGATGTCACGTTAAGCAATCCGAGTACGACAGATACTGTTGTGAGTATGACACTTTCTGATGGCACTGCTGACGGTGGCGTGGATTACTCCGATACCTCAGTCACCATCACTTATGCGGACAACTCAACACAAGTTGTGGTTGTAAATCCAGATGGTACGTTTGACGTTACTGTGCCTGCGAATGACACGACTTACAGTGTTACTGTGAACACCACCGATGACGATGTTTTTGAAGGACCTGAAACCTTTACGCTGACTGGTTCTACGTCAACTCAAAATACTCCTGTCCAAGGTACCGGTACGATTGTTGATGACGGTAGTGGCCCAGGACCAAATCCAGATGATGATCGCCCAGTTGTTGCTTCAATTAGTAACACCACGGTCAATGAAGGTGATCCTGCGACATTAGATGTCACACTAAGCAATCCAAGCACGACCGACACAGTTGTCAGCATGACACTTGCTGATGGCACTGCCGACGGTGGTGTGGATTACACTGATACCTCAGTCACCATCACTTATGCGGATAACTCAACCCAAGTGGTGGCTGTGAGCCCAGATGGTACGTTCGATGT
>NZ_JAPHPY010000064.1:0-24125 GCF_026241575.1 Vibrio sp. Sgm 5 | reverse complement strand
TCTCCGTTACAAATCAGCAAAGTATCCAATCTGGAAAAAGAAAAATGCCAGTCAGCTTAACTGACTGGCATTAGCTCAATGAGCTCCTTTTTAATGCGCAGCTACCAAGGTAGCTATCAGATGCGAGACGCGTCGTAACCCGACGCCAGTAATAATTCACGCTCGTGCTTAATGAGCTTCGCACGATCTTCAATCAATTCATTCAGTGCTTGAGAAGGTTCGCCCGCGAGCGCTTTAAACGAATCAAAGGATTCAGCGGTCTCCACCTTATCAATCATCGCGCTGATCACGTTGCGTGCTTCACAAGGGTTACTCTCCGTTGTGAAGTATTCAACTTGTTTTGCCGCGGTTTTCATCTCTGTGAGCAGTTCAAGTGGGCTGCTTTCTTTTGCTACGGCCATGTAGTTATCAAGCACACGCTTCGCATACAACAATTCTTTCAGTGGAATATCTCGACCACTTACAATTAGCGATTCATTAAGGATCATACTTGAGCTCATTGGCATTCCTTTTTTATCAATAATTCAAACTTCTTGGACATTGGCTTGAGTCTAATTTATTGAAGTCTGAATGGGAATGCCTAA
This sequence comes from Vibrio sp. Sgm 5, assembly GCF_026241575.1. Classification (NCBI taxonomy): domain Bacteria; kingdom Pseudomonadati; phylum Pseudomonadota; class Gammaproteobacteria; order Vibrionales; family Vibrionaceae; genus Vibrio; species Vibrio sp. Sgm 5. The sequence continues at coordinate 23,541 of NZ_JAPHPY010000064.1, read as the reverse complement.
AAAGCACATTATTAAACGTTTTTCTGATTATTTACGCCTTGTTAGTGAGTAAGTACGCAAATTGCGTGTTGGGTAGAATCTTCAGAAGATAGGTCAGTCAGGAGCTCTGAGTGTTCGATTGTTTTCTGAGTGCATCAAATGTGGGTGTTATCTGTTCTCAATATTCAATATTAATTCATGAAGAAGCGACCCGGCGTCACCCCAAAGCTATGTTTGAATAGATGATTAAAAGCACTCACGCTGGTAAAGCCACACTCCAGTGCAACGATGGTAACTGGGAGGTTTTGCGCCAACAACGTCAGAGAGAGGAACAACCTTGCTTGTTGACGATACTCGATGAAAGACATGCCAACTTCATTGCGAAACAAACGGCTCAAAGTGCGGCTGCTGACGTTAATTTCCTCTGCCCATTGTTTTAATGAACGATTATCCGCAGGCTCATCCAACAGTGAGTTACAAACCTGCCCAAGTTTGGCATTGTTGGGAAGAGGGATTTGAATGGACGCTTGCGGCGCGACTTTCAACTGATCCAACAAAACCAGAACTATACGCCAATACAGCTCTGTGCTGGCTTGATCGGCCGGTTGCTCAGAAAGGTGAATGATCATCTCACGCAGCATTGGTGATACGTTGAGAACATCACTCTGGTTTGGTAGATCAGTATCGATGCTTGGCAACAAATAAACGTTTTTCATCGCCGCATCCCCATACATGTACACCTTGTGTTTCTCATACGCTGGGATCCACACAGCCCTTTGAGGTGGAACGACCCATAGCTTAGATTCTGTCTCGACCGCCATCACACCACTGCTGGCGTACACCAACTGGTTGTGTTGATGGTAATGCCAACCAATGACGTGCCCATTGGGGTAGTGCTTGGGAATAACCACGGCCTCCAAGCGATTGATACTGGCATCCAAACTGATGGCTTTGATGTTTTGGCTCATTTGAGCAATAGCCTGTCTTGATAGAATCTATACGCCAAATGCTAGCCAGATAAACTGAGCTTGTCATTAATTAGCTATCCGTTATTTGGTTTGGAGTCGAGATGAACCGTTCCTTTCACGCAGGTGTCCTCAATGTGGGCCATGCGCTTAATCATTATTTCTTGCTCATTTTTCCTTCTGTCGTACTAACGCTGCATAAAGAGTGGGACATGAGTTACGCGGAGCTGCTGCAAGTAGGAAGCGCAGCCATGTTGGTTTATGGTGTGATGTCCCTACCTGCAGGTTGGCTGGCGGATCGTTGGAGCCGAAAAGGCATGATGCTCGTGTTCTACTTTGGGATGGGCACCTCTGCGTTACTTACCGCTCTCTCCCAAACACCATGGCAAATGGGATTGGGGCTTTGTGCCATAGCCTTGTTTGCCGCGATTTATCATCCCGTCGGTATCGCACTTATCTTCAGCTCTGCAAACAAAACCGGCAGGGCTATCGCAGTAAATGGACTAGCAGGTAACTTAGGTTTGGCGTTTGCTGCAATGGGAACCGCTTTGTTGTGTCAATGGTTCTCTTGGCAAGCCGCATTTTATGTTCCAGGCCTTGTGTGTTTATTAACTGGGATCGTGTATTGGTATGCATCGAAAGGTGTTACTGATATCGAACATGCGAAAAGTAGACGTGACGACGTAACGATGTCTTTGCGACAACTCAAAGTGCTGTTCGTTTGCGCTGCGGTGGTTGTCTTCTTCGGCGGTTTAGTCTTTCAATCTACAACGACCTCGTTACCTAAAATCATGGACGCACAATTTAGCCAATCATTGAGCCTTTCAAGTACGTTAACCACATCGATTTTTGTTTGTGCCGCGTTTATTCAGCTTGTTGTGGGTGAGCTGCTTGACCGCGTTGATATCAAGAAGCTGCTCGCCTGCATCGCTGGTGGGCAACTGTTATTCCTCCTATTAGCGACGGTTACTCATGAATGGTCATTGGTTCTTGTGTTTGTTGGTTTGATGTTGTGTACATACGCGCAAATACCAGTGAATGATTGGCTTATTGGCCGTTATTCCGATGTGAAATGGCGCTCGAGAATCTACGCCGTTAAGTACACATTAAGCTTTAGTACTGGACCTATCGCGTATTGGCTTATCGCTGCGACTTATGCTCATACACAAGAGTTTGTATTGATGTATTTCATCCTCGCTGGTGGGATGGGGATAGCACTGTTGAGTGCAACGTTAATGCCTTCGTCAAGCAAAAGAAAAACGGCTAGCACCACACTAGTGAAACAGTGAAGCAAAAAGGAGCGCATGTTGCGCTCCTTATCTTTATCTAGTTAGTTACTTTAGAAGAGTACCAGTCGTTTTGGTAAGCCTTAGAGGCAAACAAAGCGTTGGCCTTAGCGCGTTCAATGATAGCTGGGTCCACTTCAATAGGCTTCATCGTTTGGTTATCGAAGTTGTATTGCATGGTCGACACCTTTTCGCCCGGCGAGAATACAACGAGGTTATCTCGGGTTAAGTAACCAAAGTTCTTGTCGTATTGCATCATGGCACGTTCGTCTTTGCGTGCGAGAGGCTTGGTAAGATCACGGCCAATCATCGGCGTTTTCGCATCCACACCAATCAAAGAAAGTAGCGTAGGTGGCATATCTAGGTTATTAGCAATGCGATCATCTTTGCGAGGTTTGATGTCTTTACCCAAGATCAGAGCCGGAATGTGGAAGTGTTTTACAGGCACTAAGTTCGCGCCAGATACACGGGCATCGTGATCGGCAATCACAATGAATATCGTGTCATCCCAATAAGACGATTTCTTGGCTTTATCAAAGAAAGTACCAATTGCGTAATCCGAATACTTCACTGCGTTATTGCGTGTCATGTATTCAGAGTCGTAAGGCTCGATTTTACCTTCTGGATATTCGTATGGGCTGTGGTTACTTGAACTGAATACTAAGCTGAAAAAGGGCTTATCGGTCTTAGACAGGCGTTCAAATTCTTGGTCTGCTTTGGTGTACAGGTCTTCATCGCTCACCCCCCAAGATCCAACAAACTCTGGATTTTCGTAATCTTTCTCTTCAATGATTTGATCAAAACCATTGCCGAAAAAGAAGGTCTTCATGTTGTCGAAATTCGCTTCACCACCATAAATGAACTCAGTGTGGTAGCCGTTGGCTTTCAAAAGGTCTGCGATAGTAAAGAAGTTCGTCTGGCTTTTGCTTAGTTTTACAACTGCACGCGATGGTGACGGTGGGAAGCCTGTCGTTACTGCTTCAATACCACGAACAGAGCGAGTTCCTGTTGCGTATAGCTGTGTAAAGTTCCAACCTTCAGCCATAAGCTTGTCGACATTGGGCGTGAGTGGTAATCCTCCTAGTTCTCCCACAAACTGAGCACCTAAGCTTTCTTGTAGCAAGATGACTAAGTTCTTTGGTTTACCTTGATAGGTCGCTTTATTGCTGTTCATTGTAGGAAGAACTGAAGGATCAAAGTTTGATTTCGCGGAAGAGGAGCGCACAAGTTCTAGCATCTTCTGGTTATCCATTTTTCCATAGAACTGCTCTGCGCTTCTCTCTGACTTCATGTTGTTGACAGCAAACAAGAGAGAGTAAGAAGAATTTAGTGTGAGACCGTTCATCAACGGATCGTTAGAAAACGCTACCATTGCGGGGTTTAGAGGGCGATGACCCAAAGAAGAACGCGCACCCGCGACACCAACCAAAACGACAAGAATGGCAAGGATAGGTCGCCATTTCCAGCTTACTTGTTTCGCGTTGTCGGTTAGTTTCTTGCTCCATTTCCAACCAAGGAAAAGGGTAATTGCCGTGCCTACAGCACCAATGAACAGCTCTAATTTGTAGCCAGTCCAAAGCATGCTGAACACTTCTTTTGGATAAATTAGGTATTCAACAAATAATCGATTTGGGCGTAGGTCGTACTCTTGAATAAAGGGTGCGGTTGCCAATTCCATGTAAACAATGATCCATAAACCTGCGACCATCCAGCAACGTAATACCCATTTCCAGCATTCGCCGACCTTTCCTTGTACAGGTAATAGCGAAGAAAGTAAGCCCGGAAGGATGAATAACCAACAGATGGTGGCAAAGTCTACGCGTAGGCCCTGACCAAGAATATAAATAAGGTCGTTAAAAGATTCGATTCGGTCAGAAAGCCAAATGGCAAGTAAAATCCGCGAAACGGAAAGAAAAGCAAGCGAAAATAGCGCAAATACAGCGATGGGCTGCAAAGGCCCAAACGTGGGCTTCTTCATAAATATTCCCTAATTTACTGATGTAACTGATTTTTATGGTGTGTCTTTTATCAAATAAAACGTGAAGTAAGCGTGAAATATAAGGTTTATTTATAAATTTAATTGTAATGATTGGTACGGCTTTGTAAGAGAGGGTAAAGCCATACGGCGTACGTAGTTCAGTCTGTTGTCGTAAAGTGCGTGATAATTACAAGCTTGATTTCTATGGATTTCTTATTTAGGGTATCTGTATGAACTATTTAGCGATTTCTATCTCAACGAACTGTTGTTGTTGCACTTCTAAAAATGTGCGGCGGCTTTCGTGTAGCTATTAGTTAGCAAAAGATCATACAGACATTAAAGGCCGCCGATGTTTTCATCCGCGGCCTTTTTGCATTTAAAGGAATAACAATATGAGTCAGTCAAAATTACAATTATTCAATACACTGGGGCGCACCCTTGAGCCGTTCAACACCATTAAATCAGGTAAAGTCGGTTTATATGCATGTGGTCCAACGGTGTATGACTACGCGCATGCAGGGAACTTGAGAACCTACCTTTTTGTTGATGTGTTAAGGCGCACGCTTGAGCTCAACGGTTACGACGTAAACCACGTTATGAACATCACGGATGTTGGGCACTTGGTGTCAGACGCGGATACCGGTGAAGATAAAATGGAGAAGGGTGCGAGAAAACAGAATAAGTCTGCTTGGGAGATCGCAAAGTATTTTGAAGATGCGTTTTTAGATGATCTTACTAGCCTCAACATCACTCAGCCTTCCATCATTTGTCGCGCTACCGAGCACATACAAGAGCAGATAGAGTTCGTCCGAGAGCTTGAACAAAAGGGCTTTACCTATCAAACCTCCGATGGCGTTTATTTTGATTCGGCGAAGCTTCCGGATTATGGAAAACTTGCCAAACTGGACCGCGAGGGGTTAGAAGCGGGCATTCGCGTCGAAATGGCGGAGAAAAAGAGTCCAACCGATTTCGCACTCTGGAAGTTTAGCGGTGACACACCAAGACAAATGGAATGGGAAAGCCCTTGGGGAGTTGGCTTTCCGGGATGGCACATTGAATGTTCTGCGATGGCAGAGAAATACCTTGGGGAAGTGTTCGATATTCATGTTGGTGGGGAAGACCATATCCCAGTTCACCACACCAACGAAATTGCCCAATGCCAAGCAAAGAATGGCCACGTTCAAGCAAATTACTGGCTGCATGGCTTCTTCCTCCAATTGAACAAAGAGAAGATCTCTAAGTCCGGCACGTCACTTCGTCTTGATGCGTTAATCGAGAAAGGCTATGACCCGTTAGCTTACCGTTACTTGGTGCTGACTAGTCATTATCGCAGTCATTTGAGCTTTACGTGGGAGAGCTTGGACGCGGCACAAACGGCTTTAAAGCGCCTGAAAACGAAAGTGTCGGCATTACCAGAAGGTGGCAAAGTCGACCAAACGTATGTTGAGCGTTTTATGTCACTCATCAACAACGATTTAGCCATGCCACAAGCGATGGCATTAATGTGGGAGTTGCTTGGAAGTGCATTAAATGACGCGGATAAAAAAGCAACGGCACGCTACTTTGATCGTGTGTTTGGTTTGGATCTTGATAAGGTAGAGGAAGAAGATATTCCTCGCGAGATCTTGGAATTAGTAGAGCTGCGTTTGCAAATGAAAAAGCAGAAGGAATACCAACAAGCTGACGAAATCCGCCAGAAAGTCACCGAACTCGGCTATAGAATCAACGATGCTGGTGATAGCTCAACGGTAAGTAAACAAGGCTAGTAAGCCAGAAAACAAAAAGGCTCACTGCGATAGTGAGCCTTTCTAATTGAAACGATAAACGTTCTCGTCGCTATTGAATCGCTAACTCAGGTTGCGACGCCGTATTCACTTCTGCGGTTTGATTGTACTTCTTAATCACTAGCGTCAATCGAATCAGCATTGCAATTGCTGCGGTGGTTAAGCCGGTTACGATACCAATCCAGAAGCCTTCTTCGCCCATTGCAGGAACGATTTCATCGGTGATACCCAATAACATACCCAGTGGAAGCGCTAAGCCCCAGTAGGCAAGAATCGCCAGAATCATAGGGATTTTAGTATCTTTGTAGCCACGCAGTGCACCGTTTGCAGAGGCCTGTAGCGCGTCACTGAACTGGTACATCGCAGTAAACATCAACAGAGTAGCAGCGGTCGCTGAAACTACAGGATCTGTGGTGTACAAACGAATGATCCACTCAGGGAACAGCAGGAAGAAGCCGACTGAAATCAACGACAGTAGCGCAGCAGTAATAATACCCACCAAACTACGGTGAGAGGCCGTTTCAAGCTTTTGTTCACCCAATGCATGACCAACGCGAATCGTGATACCAAAGGAAAGACTCATCGGGATCATGTACGTCATGCTAGAGATGTTCAGTGCAATTTGTGCCGCGGCAACGTTCTCTGCACCGATACGACCAATCAATAGCGCAATCACCGCGAAGATACTGCCACAAACCGCAATGTTCAAACCAATCGGCATGCCGAGTTTGAACAGCTGTTTTATTTCTTGCCATACTGGTTTTAGCTCAGCGAAGTGCAGAATGTTTTTGTAGTGGTGATGGCTCTTAATATAGCTAAACAGCAGGGCAGACATCAGCCAGTAAACCAAGCTTGTTGCCCAGCCACAACCAACCGCGCCCAATGCAGGCATGCCGAACTTGCCATAAATCAGGATGTAGTTAACGGGGATGTTCACCAACAAGCCGATGACAGAAATCAGCATCGGAGTTCGGGTGTTATTCATCCCTTCACAGAAACCATTCAGCGTATAGAAGAGCGCAATACCTGGAACACCAAACGCTAATGCGACAACATAATCACTGGCAATAGGAATGATCTCAGGAGCAACGCCTAAGCCAACGAGAATGGTTTCACCAAGTAGCAAGTAAACAATCAAGATGGCACTAACAAACGCGGATAGCCACAGCATCTGAATGAAAGAGATACGGATGTTATCTAAACTTTGTGCGCCGCGGTGGTAAGCAACGACAGGCGTTAATGCCATGATGATGCCGCGAAGCAATAGCGAAACGGGTAGCCATAAACTGGTGCCAAGCGCGATCGCAGCAAGGTCGGCTGCACTTACTTGGCCTGCCATTGTGGTATCGATAAAGCCCATCGACTGAGTTGCGAGTTGCATCAAAATGATTGGGATCGACAGGTGTAACAATGCGCCCGATTCTTTAAAAAAACGAGAAAAAGAGGAAGGTGTGTTTTGCATGGATGTAGTTAAACACCAATATCAATGCACCAGTGGAAGCAGGATGGCGTTGTGCATTGTAGGGTGTGCCGCGTAGGCAGGCGCAATATACGGACTTTTGTTCTGCCATTCAATATGTAATTTAGATCACAGAGAAACGATTGCGAAAGGAATTTTGGATAAAAAAGCGCCAGCAGGTTTGGCTGCTGGCGCTTGGTCTTATTTAGGAAGGAATTCGATTGTTAATTACATTGACGCTTTTTTAGCTTCGGCAACCCAAGAATCAAACAGTTGTTGGTTGGCTTTGATCCAGCCATTAACGTGAGACTCGATGTCCGCCGCACTATTTTTACCTTGGCTCATCATCATGTTTTGTGCGCTGACATCATTGATATTCAGCTTAACGATTTCGAACAGTTTTGCGGCAGAAGGTTTTTTTTCAGTGAAATCTTTGTTCGCCACGATTCGCATTGAGTTCATTTCAAACCCATAGTTTTTACCATTCTTAAGTGTGGTATCCACATCTTTACGTTCTCCGGGTAGAGCAGAGAATGGGACTTCTAGCCAAACCACATCTTCGCCCGGAACGAGTACGCCACTTACCCAATAAGGTGTCCACGTGTAGTACAAGATCGGGTCGCCTTTCTTATAACGAGAAATAGTATCCGCAATGATTGCTGCGTAGTTACCTTGGTTGTGTGTGACCGTGTCACGAAGTTGGTAAGCGTTAAGCTGCTCTTCAATTACCATTTCGCAGCCCCAACCAGGGTTACAACCAGTGAGGTCTGCTTTGCCATCGCCATTGGCGTCAAATAGTTTTGCTAGCTCAGGATCTTTAAGTTGACCAATGTTAGTGATGTTGTATTTTTCTGCGGTTTTTTTATCGATTAAGTAGCCTTGAGCCGCACCACTAACGTACTGGCCTTGGCGGTAGAATTTATCATCACCACCTGACATCGTGTATTTGTCTGCGTGCAAAGGGAACCAACCCACAGCTAAGAACGTAGCATCGCCTTTTGCGATCGAAGTGTAGCCAACGTTGTAATCGACTTCCTTAGTTGGTTGAACATCGTAGCCCAACGCTTGAAGCGCGCGGTTAACAATAAGAGTTTGAAACGTTTCTTCCGCAACCGTTGATTGAACTGGTTGAACTGAAACGCCTTTACCCGGTAAGTCATTCGCTAAAGCTTGAGTCGAAAACGCCATCGTTGCTAACGTTCCAGCTGTTAGCGCTTTCTTCCATGAATTAGTCATTTATGTTTCTCCTAAGTTTGAGATCAGGTTGGTTTGATTTGTTGGTCAGTTTTAAAAGGTAAGAAACTGGACCGGTGTGGTACCAACGTAACTTCGTGTTACCCGCGTTAGCGCCTAAAACTTGTGTGATACGGTCGAGTAGAATGGCAAGGATTACGATACCTAAACCGCCCACCGCTGCTAGCCCCATATCCAAACGTCCGATTCCACGTAATACCATTTGTCCCAACCCACCAACTGCGATCATAGAGGCAGTTACCACCATAGAAAGGGAGAGCATCAGGGTTTGGTTTACGCCTGCCATAATAGTCGGTAGGGCAAGGGGAAGTTGAATGCGGTACAGCATTTGCTTTTTGCTGGCTCCAAATGAGTGTCCGGCTTCAATCAGCTCTTCTGGGACTTGTTGAATACCAAGAATGGTCAAGCGAACCACGGGAGGCAATGCAAAAATAATGGTGACCACCACGCCTGGTACGTTCCCGATGCCAAACAACATGACGATAGGTACCAAGTAGACAAAAGCAGGGGTGGTTTGCATTGCATCGAGTATGGGCCGTATGAACTTAGCGGCGGTGTTGTTTCTTGCCAGCCAGATACCAAGTGGTAATCCAATGATCAGACAGAAGAATACGGATGTCAGTACTAATGCCAAGGTCGTCATTGCTTGGGACCAAGCACCTATCAGCCCAATGAAGACTAATGAAGCGAATGTCGACATCCCCAAACGCAAATTAGAAAATTGCCATGCTAATAAAAAGAGAATGATGAGCATGAACGGGGCAGGTGTAGAGACGAGCGCCGTTTCAAATGAGGAGAGAATGAAATCAATGGGAACGCGAATTGCTTGAAAGACCGGACGTCCATGTTCGACGAGCCAATCTAACCCAGATTCTACCCAAGTATCCAAAGGAAGGACCGCATCTTGAAAGGGGTTCATGATATCAAAAGGGGCTTCTTCAACGGTTTCAGAATTCAACCAGTCTATACTTGACGTCGCTTCACTGCCTTGTGACCAAGGGTCACTTTGTTCTGTTGTGGCTGTTGACCACGGGTCGGTTTGTTCCGCTTCTGTCGTTGACCACGGATCGTTAGTGGTTTGTTCTGTTGACATGATGACTAATCCTTATCCAACGTTTGCAGAAGACGTGATTTTGTCACGACACCATAATAGTGGCCTTGCTCGTCGACAACTGGGACGGCATAAGGGACACCAGCGACGACACCAAGAATGTCGTTGATTGCTTGGTCTGGCTGGAGGGTGATTTCGTCGATCAATTGTGCACTGGCTAGTGAGCGATTTTCTTTGTGGGCAATGCGTAACGAATCAAGAGAAACAATGCCAGAATAGTGGCTGGATTTATCAATGACTATGCCGTAATCGCGGTCGTGATCCATCAATATCTGCATTGCAGACCCAGGACCATCATGTTCGGACTTCTTGAAAACAGCGGCTGGCTTTTTTCGAGCGATGTCTTTCACGGTCAGTACGTTTGCAACGTTAACACCTCGGAAAAAGGCTTCCACATAATCATTGGCAGGGTTATGAAGAATCTCATCTGGTGTACCGACTTGAACCACGTCGCCATTCTGCATGATGGCAATACGATCGCCGATTCGCATGGCTTCATCTAAATCGTGAGAGATGAAAACAATCGTACGTTTATCGTCATTTTGCAGTCGAATAAGTTCATCCTGCATTTCGGTTCGGATAAGTGGATCGAGCGCTGAAAAGGCTTCATCCATTAGGAGGATATCAGGGTCACACGCGAGAGCTCGAGCGAGGCCAACTCGTTGCTTCATTCCGCCAGACAACTCATCCGGATAGGATTCTGAGTAGGCATCAAGGCCAACGCGTTGTAAGGCTGACAACGCACTTTCTTGCCTGTCTTTGAGGTTCACACCGGCGAGTTCAAGGCCAAAAGCAGCGTTTTCAATCACCGTCATGTGAGGCATGAGCGCGAAGTTTTGAAAAACCATGGAAATGTTATTGCGGCGAACTTCTCTAAGTTCATCTTCAGAAATGTGGGCAATGTCTTTACCTTTTAGGTAAACGCTGCCTTTGGTTGGCTCAATTAAGCGATTGAGAAGACGAACGAGTGTGGATTTTCCTGAGCCAGATAGGCCCATAATGACAAAAATCTCACCTTCATTGATGGAAAGAGAGACATCGTTAACGCCAACCGTTAAACCTGTTTGTTCAAAAATACGATCTTTATCGATGCCTTTCTCAATCAGTGAGAATGCGCGATCAGGATCGTCACCAAACACCTTATACAGTCCCTTAACTTCCAGTATGGGATCCATGTAAATCATCCTTAATTTTGAATGTTTTGTAGTAAAACGTTTCGTACTCTAAGTAATGTTTGGGAAAATTTCAATGTTCGATAAAAGGTTTGTGTGGTGACGTTACACAGATTAGACATAAACAGCTTAACCAATGATTTGGCTTTAAATGACGTAAAAACAGTGCGTTATGTTTATTTGTAGTGCGTCGCAAAAGTGGGTGAAATGGCCTGTGAAATATTTTTGAATTTATTGTGGTTGATGAGTGACATTTTGATCCTAACGAAATCTTTCGTAAATAGGCCGTTTTAGAATGTTTTAAGTTAGAGTTCGAACTAATGTGTTGGTGACATGTTCTGCTATTTGAGTCGATTCATACCATCACTGGATTTATTTATTGCCTGATTGAATGCTTGGTGATATTTATCGCTGAAGTTTAGGCAATGCATGGAATAAAGAATGGAAGCCGAGCAATTAGAAGTACTCAATTTCATTAGCCAATACCCTCCCTTTGATGACTTACCAGAGACGCACCTGAAAAATATCGCAATGAACGCTGAAGTGGCTTACTACCGCGCAGGCTCAGATATTTTAAAGAAAGGTGACGATATTCGTGATCTGTATATGGTTCGCAGTGGCGTCGTCGAAATTTTCCGCCGCAAGGGGGAGCTGTATAACCGAATTGATGCTGGTGGTTTGTTTGGACAAATGGGGTTGTTGATGAATAACCGTGTCCGTATGCCAGCTAAAGCAATTGAAGATACATTGGTGTATTGCATCCCAGAGGGCATCTTCAACGAATTGTGTGATGAGTTTGAGAATTTCGCTGATTTCATGGAATTGGAAGACAGTGCAAGACTAAGAACCGTGGTTTCGAACCAGTCTGATGGCAACGATTTTACCACCGCAAAAGCGAGAAAGATTCTTAGCCGAGAGCCAGTAACCTTAGCTGCTACCGCGACAATTCAGGAAGCGGCAATACTGATGGCAGAAGAGGGCGTCACGGCATTGTTGATCGTGCGTCCAGAAGAAGAAATTACCGAAGATGATGATGACCAACTCTTAGGCATCCTGACCGACCGTGATTTGTGTATACGCGTTTTAGCTGAGGGTAGGGAGACCAACATACCCGTAAGTGAGGTGATGAGTTACGACGTCGTATCTCTTGATAACAGTGCGTATGTCTTCGAAGCCATGCTGACCATGCTGCGCTATAACGTGCACCACCTGCCAATCCTCAAAGACAAAAAACCGATTGGTGTACTCAGTATGACGGATATCGTCAGATACGAGTCGCAAAACAGTTTATTGCTTGTGAGTTCGATATTCCAACAGAACACGATCGAAGATCTTAAAGCGGTATCGAAACAAGTGAAAGACTGTTTTGTCCGTATGGTGAGTGAAGATGCGAACGCCCATATGGTCGGCCGAGCGATGTCGGTTATTGGCAGTAGCTTCAAGCAGCGTCTTGCTGAGTTAGCAGAACAAGAGCTTGGCCCAGCACCTATTCCGTATTGTTTGCTCGCAATGGGGTCCATGGCGCGTGATGAGCAATTGATCGTCACGGACCAAGATAACGCATTGATTCTCGATAACAGCTACGAACCAAGTGAGCATGGTCAGTACTTTGAGCAATTTGCTAAGTTTATTTGCGATGGGTTAGCAGAATGTGGTTACACCTACTGTTCTGGCGACATCATGGCAACTAATCCAGAATGGCGCAAAACGCGCTCAGAATGGGAAGCGTGTTTTGCTAACTGGATTGATGACCCAACACCGGAGCGTCTGCTCAATAGCAGCATTTTCTTTGATCTATTAGGTGTGCATGGCCGAGTGAAGTGGGCAGAGCAATTAAGCGGATTCATTGTTCGCCGCGCGAAGAAGAACAACCGATTCCTCGCTTGTATGGCCTACAACGCAATTCGTCGAACACCACCTCTGGGTTTCTTTAAAGACTTTGTGATGGAGAAGGATGGCCGTCATCGAAACTCCATTAACTTGAAACGTCGCGGCACTGCACCGATGGCGGACTTGATTCGTGTCCATTCTCTTGCCATTGGCTCTCGCTCACAAAATTCATTCGAGCGTCTGGATGACATCAATAACGCTGGGATCTTGCCGAAAGGGCGAGGGATGGACTTGAAAGATGCCATGGAACTTATTTACATGGTACGTATTCGTCATCAGGCATTGGATATTGAAAATGGCGAAGAGCCGGACAACAACATCGAGCCTGAACATATGTCTGAGTTTGAGCGCCGTAATTTAAAAGCCGCCTTCCAGATTCTAAGTAACGCGCAAAACTTCATTAAGTTCCGTTATCAGAGAAGCAGTAAATGATGTGGTTTTTTAAACAACAGCAAGATGCACGTGATTTACTAGATACCAGCCAGACACCTGATTGGCCCGTTTTCTTTGAGCAACTTGCCGCGCAAGCGAAAGATGATCGATTAAAACGTTATTACTCTGCGCCTATTGTGAATGGTGATACGCCATTAAAAGAGGTACCTTTTGTCTCCGTCGATTTTGAGACCACGGGTTTAAATGCAGAAGAAGACGCCATTCTTACTATTGGCTTAGTTCCGTTTACTCTGGAACGAGTGCAATGCAGTGGCTCGCGTCATTGGGTGGTGAATCCAAATCGAGAATTGAATGAAGAATCGGTTGTGATTCATGGTATTACCGATTCAGAAGTGAAGAGTGCGCCGCAACTTAATCAAATCTTAGAGGCTATATTGGCAGAACTCTCAGGCAAGATTGTGGTGGTGCATTACAAAAATATTGAGCGTCAATTCTTTAACAATGCCTTGTTGAATAGCATAGGTGAGGGGATTCAATTCCCTGTTGTAGATACCTTGGATATTGAATACGCGATTCAGCGTCGTCAATGTGAAGGTTGGTTAAATAAGCTCAAAGGTAAAAAGCCGGGCTCGGTGCGTTTAGGGCACGCTCGTGAAAGATATCATCTGCCAGTATATCAACCTCATCATGCACTTACGGATGCACTTGCGACAGCGGAACTGCTACAAGCGCAACTGCAATACCATTTTGACGGGGACATGCGATTGTCTACGATTTGGCAATAACCACGCTGCAATTTAGCCATAAAAATAATTAGTCGTCCCGATAACGAAATGCAATGCGATATCGGGGCGTTTAACGTTAAAATTACACAGTAGAGTAACAATTCTAATAGCGGCGCAACGATCGCAATAAGCTTTGCAGCAAGTGGCGCGAAAAGCCATCCCTTCGATTCCTACAACGATTTTTTTAATTTGGCCACGTATTTTAAGGAGATAAATCGTGAGCACTGACAACAATGGCGGTATACAGCGCCCCGACGGTAAGGTGAACCCGATCGATACTGATTACCAGATTGGTCAGGATAACGTCGCGTTAAAAGTCGGTCCTTTTGGACTTGATATTCACAACCGTGTATTTGCTATTTCAGGCATGTCGATCATCCTGTTCGTAGTGTTAACACTGATATTCAGACAACAAGTAGAACCGTTCTTTGCGGGTTTGCGTGGTTGGCTGGTATCAAACCTTGATTGGTTCTTCCTATCTGCGGGCAACGTGTTTGTCGTGGTGTGCTTGATCCTGATCGTCACGCCACTTGGTCGTGTTCGTATCGGTGGTACAGAAGCAACGCCAGATTATACTTATGCCGGTTGGCTTGCGATGCTATTCGCAGCTGGTATGGGTATCGGTTTGGTGTTCTTTGGTGTATCTGAGCCAATGTCTCACTTTAGTGCGGCACTAGGTGGTGTAAACGTTGAAAACGGCGTTCGTACTGACTGGGCTCCACTGGGTGCTGCAGAAGGGGACACCTCGGCTGCGTCTGCACTTGGTATGGCGGCAACGATTTACCACTGGGCTCTGCATCCATGGTCTATCTATGCACTGTTAGCTCTTGGTTTGGCGATTTTCTCGTTTAACAAAGGCTTGCCTCTAACGATGCGTTCCATTTTCTACCCTCTTTTTGGTGAGCGCGTTTGGGGCTGGACTGGTCACGTGATCGATATTCTTGCCGTAGTTGCAACGGTATTTGGTCTAGCGACTTCTCTTGGTTACGGTGCATCGCAAGCGGCAACAGGTCTTAACTTCCTGTTCGGTATCCCAATGACAGACACCACGCAAGTTGTGTTGATCATTATCATCACGGCACTTGCATTGATCTCTGTGGTTGCGGGCCTAGATAGTGGTGTTAAGCGTCTGTCTGAAATCAACATGGGTTTAGCGGCGCTATTGCTATTGTTCGTGATCATTGTTGGTCCAACTATGGCGATTATGACGGGCTTCTTTGACAACATTGGTGCTTACCTAGCGAATATTCCTGCATTGTCGATGCCGTTTGGTCGTGAAGACGTGAACTACTCGCAAGGTTGGACTGCTTTCTACTGGGCATGGTGGATTTCATGGTCACCATTCGTAGGCATGTTTATTGCGCGCGTATCTCGTGGTCGTTCTGTTCGTGAGTTTATCGTGTGTGTAATTTTGATCCCATCTACAGTGTGTGTGTTATGGATGACCGCATTCGGCGGAACGGCGATCAGCCAATACGTGAACGATGGTTACCAAGCAGTATTTGATGCAGAACTGCCTCTTAAACTGTTCGCTATGTTAGACGTGATGCCACTTTCTCAGATCACTTCTATCGTGGGTATCATCCTAGTAGTCGTATTCTTCATTACGTCAGCTGACTCTGGCTCTTTGGTTATCGATACGATTGCCGCGGGCGGTAAAGTGGATGCGCCAACACCACAACGTGTGTTCTGGTGTACATTCGAAGGCTTGGTAGCAATTGCACTGATGCTTGGTGGCGGTCTAGCAGCGGCACAGGCGATGGCGGTAACAACGGGCTTGCCATTCACAATCGTACTTCTTGTGGCGACAGTGTCTTTGGTGAAAGGCCTAATGGATGAGCCTCGTCCAAAATCTAAATCAGCGAAAAAAGCGAAAGCGTAACGCGAATCTTTTCTCTGATAAATTTCAATAAAAAACGGCATGCTTAGGCGTGCCGTTTTCTTTTCTTATGCTTTATTTCTTTTTCTCACCCAATCTGTTGCATTAATACCGAATGGAAGGATTTCTTACGGTTGTAATCATTTCTTTGGGTGGGCTGCTGACGAATAGTGACGCTGTATCGTCTAATTTCTTACGTTGCCCTATAAATACATTAGAGCTCAAACTAATTTTTATTTCACCCTCAACCACTAATGATGTGACATTGATCGACTTAATGACGATTAATCTCTTGTTTATTTGATTTTTAGCTATGAGAGATGCCCATAATAAAAAGGAAATTTAATTAGAACACGAAGGATATGTATCTACACATGATCACATCAGCTCCTTGGGTGATGTATCCAGAAATTGGAGAAGACCCAAGCAAAAAATGGATTTTTCGTGAGCCAGAAGTGTCGGATGGTGACAACGTCTACAGCTTGATAGCAGATTGTCCACCACTCGATATGAACTCTTCATATTGCAATTTCCTTCAGTCTACGCACTTCAGCAAAACCTGTATTTTGGTTGAGCATAAAGGCGAGCTCGCAGGGTTTATCTCTGGTTATCAAAAGCCAGATGAACCTAATGTGTTGTTCGTCTGGCAGGTCGCCGTCGCTCCTCGTTTTAGAGGCAAGGGTTTGGCTTTTCAAATGCTCGACAATTTATTAAAGCGAGAAGGGCTTGAAGGCATCGACACCGTCGAAACCACAATTACTAAATCTAATGAGGCATCTTGGGCACTATTTAAAAAACTCGATGCTCAAAATAGTAATGCTGGCGAGGTGACCACTTTCTTGGACGAAAAAGATCATTTCAAGGGCAAACACGATACGGAATACCTGTATCGCATTCCCCTCAATTAACTCCCACCCAATAGGAATCAAATAACGGTCTCATCATGGATATTTTCAAAAAGCAGGAATCCAACGTACGTTCATACTCAAACAGTTTCCCGGTTGTCTTTCGCAAAGCAAAAGGTTCCTGGCTAGAAACAGAACAAGGCGAACGTTACCTCGATTTCCTTGCTGGAGCGGGATCTCTAAATTACGGTCATAACAATCCAGTACTCAAGCAAGCGCTCCTTGAGTACATTGAAATGGATGGCATTACACACGGCTTAGACATGCACTCAGAAGCAAAAGCCGCTTTTCTTGAAGCCTTGAATAAGTACATTCTTGAACCAAGAGCGCTTGATTACAAAGTTCAATTCACTGGCCCAACGGGAACCAACGCTGTTGAAGCCGCCATTAAATTGGCAAAGAAAGTGAAAGGGCGCAGTAGCATCGTAGCTTTCACCAACGGTTTTCATGGCTGTACGGCGGGGGCGTTAGCGGCAACGGGTAACCAACATCATCGCCAAGGCGCGGGCTCTAGTCTTAACAACGTCACTCGTATTCCTTTCGAAGGTTATGCTGATATTGATGGTCTCAAACTGTTTGAAACCATGTTGACCGATAACTCGGCGGGTATGGATAAGCCAGCGGCAGTACTGCTAGAAACCGTGCAAGGTGAAGGTGGTCTAAATGTGGCATCCAACGCGTGGCTGCAGCGGTTAAGCAAGCTGTGTAAAGCACACGATATCTTATTGATTGTTGACGATATCCAAGCAGGGTGCGGCAGAACAGGTACATTCTTCAGCTTTGAGCCATCGGGTATCAAGCCAGATATGGTGACTCTGTCTAAATCCATTGGTGGTTATGGTCTACCAATGGCTATTGTGCTCTTAAAGCCAGAACTTGATCAGTGGAAACCAGGCGAGCATAACGGCACATTCCGAGGAAATAACCACGCGTTTGTGACTGCTACGAAAGCACTCGAGGCTTACTGGTCAAACGATAACTTCGAAACGCACATTAAGCGTTGCTCAAGCATGGTTAATGAAGTTATTCAACGTTCGGTTCAACGATTCCCTGAGTTGTTTGTACAGCGCAAAGGCCGCGGCATGATGATCGGAATTGAATGTAAGAACGGTCAAATCTCAGGCGATATTGCTAAAACCTGTTTCGACAATGGCATGGTGATTGAAACTGCAGGACCAAATGATGAAGTCGTGAAGTTCTTCTGTCCATTGACCATTTCAGAATCCGAACTTACGCAAGGGCTGAATATCTTCGAGGGTTCAGTCGAAGCCATCGCAAGCAAACATTTCAAACAAGCATCATAGCAAGGAAAGAATTATGATCGTTAGAACACTCGATGAGTGTCGCAATAGCGAAAGACGTGTTGTGTCGGATAACTGGGAAAGCGTACGTATGTTATTGAAAGATGACAACATGGGCTTCTCATTCCATATCACGACGATATACGAAGGAACAGAAACGCACATCCATTATCAGAACCATCTCGAGTCGGTATTTTGCATGAGTGGAGAAGGGGAAATAGAAGTCGTAGGTGGCGAAACCTATCCAATTAAACCCGGCACACTGTACATCCTTGATAAGCATGACGAACATTATCTTCGTGCATACAAAAACAAAGAAATGGTGATGGCATGCGTGTTTAACCCACCAATTACAGGTGCGGAAGTGCACGATGAGAACGGTGTTTACCCTCTGGTTGACTAGCCTAACTCTATAAACATTTGAAATGGGGTGAAGCTTCACCCCATTTTCTTTTCCTTTCTTTCAAATTACCAATCATTAAGGCCCTCTCATGACATTTACCGTAGAAAAGATCGGCGGTACTTCGATGACAGCATTCGATGCTGTGCTTGATAACATTCTCCTTCGTCCACAAAACCCTTATAACCGTATTTTTGTCGTTTCTGCCTACGGTGGTATGACGGATGCATTACTGGAATGCAAAAAAACCAGCAAGCCAGGCGTCTATCAATTGATTGCCAAGCGAGATGAAGCATGGGAGGAGGCGTTAGATTATGTTGAAAGTCGAATGCTACTGACCAATGAACATATCTTTGCTGACCCAATGAATAGAATGCGTGCGGATAAATTCATCCGTTCTCGCATCGCAGAAGCTAAAAACTGTGTCACCAACATTCTTGAAACTTGTCAGTATGGTCAATTTTCTCTACGTCATTATTTGCCTCAAATTCGTGAATTTCTCTCCTCGATAGGTGAAGCACACAGTGCCTATAACACGGCTTTGAAATTGAAAAATATCGGCATTAACGCAAAGTTTGTCGATCTTTCTGGTTGGGATAACCAAACACCCAAAACACTGGATGAATCTATCTCTGATGCCTTTGCTGAGATTGATGTTACTCAAGAATTGCCAATTGTCACAGGGTATGCCTACTGCAAAGAAGGTTTAATGCACACCTATGATCGCGGTTACAGTGAGATGACGTTCAGTCGCATCGCTGCCATGACTAAAGCTGATCTGGCGATTATCCATAAGGAATACCATCTAAGTTCTGCCGATCCGCGAGTGGTTGGTGCCAATAACGTTAACCCTATAGGCTCGACTAACTATGATGTGGCTGATCAACTGGCAAACTTAGGGATGGAAGCCATCCATCCCAATGCTGCAGCGGGTCTACGTGAGAGCGGTATTGAGTTACAAATAAAGAACACGTTTGAGCCTGAGCACCAAGGAACGTTAATCTCAGCAGACTATCGCCCAGAGAATGATCGTATTGAGATTATTGCAGGTAAACAAAAGGTGTTTGCACTTCATTTGTTTGACCAAGCGATGGTAGGCAAAGTAGATAATGTCAGTTACGAACTGATGGAAATCATTGCGGACGCTCGCGTTAATCTGATTGGGAAGGAGATGAACGCAAACTCAATCACTTATTACCTAGGCGGCAGCATTGATAGTTTAAACAAAGTGCTCTACAAGGCTGAAAAGCGCCACCCTAAAGCATCAATTACAGGAAAAATGGTCGCGTTGATCTCCGCGATTGGTTCTCAGATTGACACTAATAAAACTTTAGCGAAAGGCGTGCTAGCGCTGATGAACAGTGGGGTAACACCGATCGCGCTCCATTCATCAATGAGAAACGTAAATGTACAGTTTGTGGTCAGTGATGGCGAGTATAAACAAGCGATTTGTGCACTGCACGAAGAGTTCTTTGAGCAAGGCAGTACAATGAAAAAATCGGTGAGCGTTGCTTAAAGCGTTTAGTTGGTAATGGAAATAGTAAAGGAGCCAATTGTGGCTCCTTTGTGTTTCTTATCGAACAATTTAGATATTCGGGCGAGCAGTCTCGTTAGTGGATGGCGGTAAGTGAGGCAACGTCACTTCCGGTTGATCACCCGTTAGAGAACGTAAGAACTCAGTGATTTTTCCAGACTCTTCCTTCGTCAGCTTTTGGCCAAGTTGTAAATCAGCCATCATCGACACCGCTTCTTCTAACTCCCAAACTGAGCCATCATGGAAGTAAGGGTAGGTCAGTTCAACATTTCTTAGTGTCGGTACTTTGAAGACAAACTTATCGAAATCATTACCCGTGATCGCTTTACGTCCCACATCTGGGTTATCCGTTGCGAACGGCTTCACTAAGCCCATTTTTTGGTACATTTGACCTCCAGCGAGAGGGCCGCTGTGACACGCTGTACAACCTTTCGCTTTGAATAAGTTGTAACCCTCGACCTGTGCGGTAGTGAGTGCATTATCGTCGCCTTTTAACCAAAGATCGAATGGCGCGTTTGGTGTACGCAAGGTTTGTTCGAACGTTGCAATCGCATCGGTGACGTTATCAATATCTATGGTCTCAGTCCCATACGCTTCTTTAAACCACTCGCGATATTGTGGAATCGACTTGAGCGTGTCGATCGCAAGCTGGTGGCTAAAGGCCATTTCGAGTGGGTTTTCTATAGGGCCAGCCGCTTGTTCTTGCAAATCTTTTGCGCGCCCGTTCCAGAACTGAACAAAGTTCAAATCTGAGTTAAACACCGTCGGTGAGTTGATAGGACCAATGGCCCATTTATGACCAATGGAGCTTGGTAGGTTATCGACGCCACCTTTTGCGATGTTATGGCAAGAGTTACAAGAAATGGTGTTGGAGGCGGATAAACGAGGTTCAAACCACAACGTTTTACCCAGTTCTACTTTCTTAGCATCAAGGCCAGAAATAGGCTCAATGACCTTGATTGGCTCTGCAGATTGGCGCTCTGCATAGGCTCCGAAAGATAGGACTGACAAGGCGCTCACTGCTATAAGAATTTTCATAATAACTTCCTTTTTAATTGATTTTTCACTCTCACTAGGGCGGCGTACTTCTTATTGGTACGCTCTGGAAGTCACGGTATAGCAATCGTTTTATTCGATAAAATGCAAAAAATCGATGGTTTTTATGGCAAAAAACGATGTTAAAAACGCACAAACTTTGCACGATTTGATTTTGCTAGCTTCCCAAGCAGTTGGTCACCTTTCATTTACAAATATGCAAAGAATATAAACGACAGGTTCGTTGATTTAGGTCAATTATGCAATTAAATGAACTTGAGAGCTGGAGTCTCTAGTTTGAAGAAAAAGTGGAGATTTTATCGCCCAAATAGGGCGTTGGTAGAGGACATATAACAGCCAACAAGTCCGATGTTTAGAATTATTCTATTTTAGGGAGTTTGCTCTAACTCTGAGTCAATCATTACATTTCAATTTCAAGAAAGGTTTGGAATTGGTCATGTTTCTGAGTATACGAATTATTATCAGTTACGCATCCGGTTGCGCATTGTTCTAGGTTGAATCGTGTAACGTCACTGCAGCACGTATTGAGCGTATTACGCTGATTGTCTGTGTTTTCGTGTTGACAGTTTGGTACTAGGTAAAAATCAACAACACCATGATTTCAAGGAACATTTTATGTCAAAGAAACTACTTACTTGTTGTATAACCTCGGCAATCTGTTTTCATTCTGCTTCCGTTTACTCTCAATCAACGGATCTGCCAGGTGCTTCTGATTTACAACAAGCCCCTGCAGCGTTGATGCTCGCTCCGGACGATGTCGCCATCGCTGATCGTTATATCGTGGTCTTTAAACAGCCGCAAATGATGCCGAGCGACTCTCCATATTTTCAACAGTCCACGCAACAATCGGTGGACAGTATGTCCGGCTTATACTCAATACAGGTAGAGTCCGTATTTGATCGCTCAATTAGCGGCTTTGTTGCCACGTTGAATACAAATCAGCTGGACGAACTGCGTGCTGATCCGAGAGTAGACTACATCGAACAAGATAAAATGCTAACGCTTGAACCGATAGTCTCGGTAGAAGCGAACCAAAGCAATGCTATTTGGGGCCTTGATCGAATTGATCAGCGCAGCCTACCGCTTGATAGCAATTACAACGCCAACTTTGATGGCTCTGGGGTAACGGTTTATGTCATCGATACAGGTGTGAACAATTCACACGTCGAGTTTGGTGGGCGTTCTGTTTCTGGCTACGACTTTGTCGATAATGATTCAGACTCAAGTGATTGTAATGGGCATGGTACTCACGTAGCTGGCACCATCGGCGGCAGCTTGTATGGTGTAGCGAAGAACGTCAACATTGTCGGCGTTAGAGTATTGAGCTGTAGCGGATCAGGTTCAACATCCGGAGTTATTGCTGGCGTGGATTGGGGTCATGACTCCAACATGTAGATTTGAGTTATAATGATCGTCCTTTTATTCAAAACTAGAACTTATGGCTACCATTCAAGTTAACTGTCGGTTTTGTAATCAAACTGATCATGTTCGTAAGCATGGCATCAGTGTGTCTGGCTTTCAGCGATTTCGCTGCCTTGAGTGCCAGCGCTCATTTCAGCTTGATTATACTTATGAAGCATACAAGCCTAATATCAAAGAAAGAATTGTTGATTTGGCTATGAATAGCTCTGGAGTAAGATAAATTAGTCGAATTTTTGTCATTATTGTTGATACAATACCAATCAAGGTTAAGACCATAGACACAGGAAAACAAAACGTTTGAATATACTAAAATTGAACATGTCACTTTTTATCTTTAGTATGCTTTTAATTTTCAGTTCCCATGCTTTAGCTGAAATTAAGATGGATAAACTCTCAGAAAACTTATATTTAGTGAAGTCATTTAAAAAATAATAAATGTTTATGATAGCAATAACCCTAAATTATTAGATGCAAATGCAGTTCTTTTTATTTAAGGAAAAAATGCATATTTAATTGACACTCCTTGGAATGCTTCAGATATGCCTGATTTAATGAGCTGGATAGAAAAGAAAAACTTAACTCTGAAGAAAGTTCTTATTACTCATTCGCATGAAGATAGAAGTGCTGGGATATCTTATCTAAACAAGCATAATATCCCTACTTACTCCTCCCTGAAAACTAGAGATTTTTTAAATAGAGACGGATTCGCCCTTACCAAATATACATTCACGCAAGAAGAGTTTTCTTTTTTTCCAGGAAAAATTGAAGTTTACTACCCAGGGCCTGGTCATACGGAGGACAACCTTACAGTATGGTTTCCGACTGAAAAAATCTTGATGGGCGGGTGTATTCTAAGAGACGAGCATTCGGATACGTTGGGGTGGATTGGGCTTTGTTGCTTAATTCGCTGAGAAGACATGGCAGCCCCATGTTGAGCAGTTCTTAAACAACATGCTGAGTTTCAGGCATACCGAGCCCTGTGAGCTTA
>NZ_JAPHPY010000063.1:0-24329 GCF_026241575.1 Vibrio sp. Sgm 5 | reverse complement strand
GTGGACTCCGAATACATTAGCGCAAACCAACTTCGTTATTACTAAATTGTAGTTGCAATAACGGGGCGGACCATACATTTTTATTAAATATAATGAGGTAAGTGTGGATATAGAGCTGAGCTACAAAGCCAAACAAGTGATGGCAGGTTGCATCACGAAGGCAGAGCAAGCATTCAAACGTTCTTTTCCGATGCCCGCAGTCACATTTAATGTTCGTGGTAAAGCGGCAGGCAAAGCTTACCTACAATTGAATGAAGTTCGTCTAAATCCAAAGCTTTTTAAAGAAAACCCGCAAGCTTTTCTAAAAGAAGTGATACCACATGAAGTAGCACATCTCATTACGTACCAAGTATACGGTCGTGTTCGCCCTCACGGAAAAGAATGGCAAGGTGTGATGGAAGCCATTTTTAACGTGCCAGCTAAAACAACTCACAGCTTCGATATCGCCTCTGTGCAAGGTAAGACCTTTGAGTACCGCTGCGCTTGCACCGCCTATCCGCTCTCAATTCGACGCCACAATAAAGTCATGCGTAAAGAGGCCGTCTATTCCTGCCAAAAGTGTCGAAAACCATTAAGCTTCACTGGTACTCAACTCTCTTAACTCTCCTCAATAGAAATATTCAGATTCCTAAAACAGAGATTGTCGTTCTCAAACGGCCTCTTTTTGCCCATTATTGTTAACACACTCATTACTAAAGCTAATTTCTGCATGTTAGAATGAATAAAGTCATACTTTATAAAGACTTTAATCATGAAATACCTGTTCTCTTTATTCCTGTTTGCGCTTTCTAATGCCGTAATTGCTGCGCCACCGACCTCTTTCTCTGCGGCAAAACGTGAAGCGGTTAAAATATACAAAGATCATCCAACCAGTTTCTACTGTGGCTGTGATATCAACTGGCAAGGTAAGAAAGGTGTACCGGACCTTGCTTCTTGTGGCTACCAAGTGCGTAAACAAGAAAAACGTGCTTCTCGTATCGAGTGGGAGCACGTGGTCCCAGCTTGGCAATTCGGCCACCAGCGTCAGTGCTGGCAAGATGGCGGACGCAAAAACTGCACAAGAAACGACAAAGTTTTCAAATCAATGGAAGCCGACCTTCATAACCTGACACCAGCTATTGGGGAAGTGAACGGCGATCGTTCTAATTACAATTTCAGTCAGTGGAATGGTATGGACGGTGTCAGCTATGGCCGCTGTGAAATGCAGGTTAACTTCAAGCAACGTAAAGTCATGCCACCAGACCGCGCTCGTGGCTCGATTGCTCGCACCTACCTATACATGAGCAAAGAGTACGGCTTCAAACTGTCTAAGCAACAAACTCAGTTAATGAGTGCGTGGAACAAAACCTACCCTGTCGACAAGTGGGAATGTGAGCGTGACGAGCGCATTTCAAAGGTTCAAGGCAACCATAACCCATTTGTACAAGAGGCTTGTCGAGCACTGTAATTCCCCTCAAAAATACAGCGGCAAACTTGTGCTAATTGAGGCGTAACTATTTACTGCAAATGGAAACGCCTCTTGCCCCTTGTTTTTTCGGTGGAAAGCATCCATGTTAGTGTCTAAACACTCGCGTATGCAGGAAATCGAAACACGATGCGTATCCCTCGAATTTATCATCCAGAAACCATTCAACAACTTGGCGCACTCGCTTTAAGTGAAGATGCAGCAGGCCACATTGGCCGAGTCCTTCGCATGAAAGAGGGACAAGAAGTCCTCCTTTTCGATGGCAGTGGCGCAGAATTTCCAGCCGTGATTAGTGAAGTCACGAAAAAGAATGTGATGGTTGAATTAACCGAGCGTGTAGAAAGCAACATTGAGTCACCTTTAGATCTGCATCTTGGTCAGGTTATTTCTCGCGGCGATAAGATGGAATTCACGATCCAAAAGTCTGTTGAGCTTGGTGTTAATACAATCACACCTCTTATCTCTGAACGTTGTGGCGTAAAGCTAGATCAAAAACGCTTCGAGAAGAAACTCGCTCAATGGCAAAAAATCGCAGTGAGCGCTTGTGAACAATGTGGTCGCAATGTCGTGCCTGAGATCCGTCCAATCATGAGTTTGGAAGAATGGTGTCAAGAAGCGTACGACGGTTTAAAACTGAACCTTCACCCACGAGCAAAGTACTCAATCAATACCCTGCCAACGCCTGTCGAAAAAGTACGGCTATTGATTGGCCCTGAAGGCGGTCTATCTTCAGAAGAAATCGGCATGACACGCGAACATCAATTTGAAGAAACGCTACTCGGTCCTCGCGTACTGCGCACCGAGACTGCGGCTCTTACCGCAATTACAGCCTTACAAGTTCGTTTCGGCGATCTTGGTTAAAACGGAGAAAAACAATGATCAAACTCGGTATTGTTATGGACCCAATCTCGTCCATTAACATCAAGAAAGACTCTAGCTTTGCCATGATGCTTGAAGCGCAGCGCCGCGGTTACGAAATCCACTACATGGAAATGAATGATCTTCACCTAGACCAAGGTAAAGCAATTGCGGATACCAAAGTGGTTGAATTAAAAGAAGATCCAACTGGCTGGTACGAATTCAAATCAGAGCAAACTATCGAGCTTTCTGAGTTAGATGCGGTTCTGATGCGTAAAGATCCTCCATTCGACACTGAGTACATCTACGCGACTTACATCCTTGAACGTGCTGAAGAACAAGGTGCACTGATCGTTAACAAACCACAAAGCCTACGCGACTGTAACGAGAAACTGTTCACGGCTTGGTTCCCTGAACTCACACCAACTACTATCGTGACGCGAAAAGCAGAGAAGATTAAAGCTTTTCGTGAAGAGCATGGTGATGTGATCCTAAAACCACTTGATGGCATGGGTGGTGCATCTATCTTCCGCGTAAAAGAGAACGATCCAAACGTATCTGTGATCATCGAAACGCTGACTAACCACGGCCAAAACTACGCAATGGCGCAAACCTTCGTACCTGACATCAGCAATGGTGACAAGCGTATTCTTGTGGTTGATGGTGAACCAATGCCTTACTGCCTAGCTCGTATCCCTGCAAAAGGCGAAACGCGCGGCAACTTGGCTGCTGGTGGTACCGGTGAAGCTCGTCCACTGAGTGAAACTGACATGAAAATCGCACAAGCCGTCGCACCAACATTGAAAGAAAAAGGTCTTATCTTTGTTGGCCTTGACGTGATTGGCGACAAGCTAACGGAAATCAACGTCACCAGCCCAACGTGTATTCGTGAAATTGAAGCAGCATTTGATATTTCTATCACTGGTAAGCTCATGGATGCGATCGAACGTCGTATCAAAGGCGAATAACTCAAACTGTAGTACAGTTAATAGAGAGCGTTGAACATTAACTTAAGCAAACTCATGCACATATCAGTGCGTGACGTTTGCTTAAGTACCTACTGAAAGGTCGAAATGAGAATGAACCTCACAAACTATTTCTTAGTTGCTATGCCGGGAATGAAAGACCCCTACTTTCAGAATAGTGTTATCTATGTCTGTGAGCACAATGAAGAAGGTGCGATGGGGCTAATGATCAATGCTCCGGTTGATATTACAGTAGGTAGCATGCTCAAGCAGGTCGAAGTACAACCTGTTCACCCGCGCCTGTTTGAAGCGAGTTTGGACAGGCCTGTTTATAATGGCGGCCCTGTTTCTGAAGATCGTGGTTTTATTTTGCATAAACCAAAAGATTATTACGAATCGAGCATTCAAATGACTGACGAACTGGCTGTCACCACTTCCAAAGACATCCTGTCGGTACTCGGCACAGAGGCAGAACCAAGTGACTATCTTGTTGCGTTAGGTTATTCAGGTTGGAGTGCTGGTCAGTTAGAAACCGAACTGGCTGAAAACTCATGGCTGACGATTGAAGCCACACCAGAGATCATCTTCGATACTCCTATTATCGATCGTTGGAAAAAAGCCGTCGAAAAGCTAGGTATCGATCCGAGCCAGTTATCTTCTGACGCCGGACATGCATAACCCACTTGCGTAATACGTTAAGTTTTCCACCCAATTGAGATTCGAGACACATTATGTCACGCACTGTTATGGCCTTTGATTTTGGCACCAAGAGTATTGGTAGCGCGATTGGCCAAGAAATTACTGGCACCGCTTCACCATTAAAAGCGTTTAAAGCCAATGATGGCATTCCAAACTGGGATGATATCGAAAAACAAATCAAAGAATGGCAACCAGACTTATTGGTTGTTGGCTTACCGACTGACCTGCACGGGAAAGATCTAGAAACCATTACGCCACGAGCGAAAAAGTTCGCCAACCGCCTTCAAGGCCGATATGGCTTACCTGTTGAGTTGCATGACGAACGTCTGTCGACAGCAGAGGCTCGTGCTGATTTATTCAGTATGGGTGGCTACAAAGCGTTATCGAAGGGCAACATCGACTGTCAGTCAGCGGTGGTGATTCTTGAAAGTTGGTTTGAAAACCTTTGGGGTGAGTAGACATTCAAGCACAAAGAAAAAAGGTTGGCTTCTGCCAACCTTTTTCATTTCTGGAGTAGATTATACCAATCACATTAAATAAGTGATCAGAAATAGCGTAGGGAAAATGCTTGAGAACAAGGCGCAATTTTTCGATAAGTAGTTATTCTACAATCAAAAATTGCAACGCAGTTATCGAGTATTTTAACAAGCTAGAATGACCAGTTATTTACTACGATTGGTATTAATCCATATCGATCTTAACGTTCGCCAGCGTGCCTGTAGAGAAGGCTTCACCGCGTTGCGTCTTCAACATCAAACGCAGATCGTTAGCTGAATCCGCACTGTGCAATGCATCTTCTTCACTGATCTTGCCTTGCATCACCAATTTATAGAGCGACTGATCAAACGTCAGCATCCCGAATTCATTAGAGCGTGCCATGGTGGTTTTTAACTCATGCAGATCACCGCGACGGATCAGATCAGAAACTCGTGGACTATTTAGCAGAATCTCAAACACGCCATGACGTCCTTGACCGTTTTTATCACGGATCAGCTGTTGACCTACTACGCCTTTTAAGTTCATCGACAGATCAAACAGGAACTGATCTTTCTGATCTTTTGGCACTAGGTGCAAAATACGCTCAAGTGCTTGGTTTGCGTTATTCGCGTGCAATGTAGCCATACACAAGTGACCAGTCTCGGCAAAGGTCATCGCGTATTCCATCGTTTCGCGGCTACGGATCTCACCAATCAAAATCATGTCAGGCGCTTGGCGTAATGAGTTCTTTAACGCTACTTCATAGCTGTCGGTATCCAATCCAACTTCACGCTGAGTCACGATACAACGCTTGTGCTCGTGCACAAATTCGATTGGATCTTCAACTGTCAGAATGTGACCTGTTTTATTGCTGTTACGGTAACCCGTCATCGCCGCCATAGTGGTCGACTTACCGGAACCTGTAGCACCAACCACCAGCACTAAGCCACGTTTCGCTATCGCAAGATCTTGCAACACTAAAGGCAGCTTAAGCTGTTCAAACGTAGGAATGTTGGTTTCGATACGACGAATCACCGCACCAGGTAATTCTCGCTGAAAGAAAGCACTAACACGGAAGCGGCCACAATCTCGGACAATCGCAAAGTTTGATTCTCGACTTTTACGAAACTCCTGACGTCGCTCTGGATCCATTGCACTATCGAGCAGCATGGCTACGTCATTTTCACTCAACTTATCCCCTTGCGGACGCAGTTCGCCATCCACACGAAATAAGATCGGCGCACCAACCGTGATATAAAGATCCGACGCTTTTAACGCCAGCATGCCTTCGAGAAATTTATTCAGATCCATCTTCCGGGTTCGCTATTACCTATGTGATCGTTACGAGAATTGCTGCGCTTCGATTTCGACTTTCTTGTCGACTTCTTCACGCGATACCATACCTTGAGCCATCAACTGACGGGCATTTTGCTCCATGGTTTGCATGCCATGTGCCGCTCCGGTTTGAATGATCGAGTACATCTGCGCCACTTTATCTTCGCGGATCAAGTTACGGATTGCTGGCGTTGCCATCATGATCTCATGACAAGCAATACGGCCTCCACCATTTCGCTTAAGCAGCTTTTGCGCAATAACCGAACGCAACGACTCCGACAGCATCGAACGCACCATGTCTTTGTCACTACCTGGGAATACGTCGATAATACGGTCGATGGTTTTCGCTGCTGAGCTAGTATGCAGCGTACCGAAAACAAGGTGACCCGTTTCAGCAGCCGTCAGCGCCAAACTGATAGTTTCTTTGTCACGCATCTCACCAACTAGAATGACATCCGGGTCTTCACGTAGCGCGCTGCGAAGCGCATTTTGGAAGCTATGCGTATCACGGTGTACTTCACGTTGGTTGATCAAACACTTATTGTTGTTGTGAACAAATTCAATAGGATCTTCAATTGTAAGAATATGCTTGTTGTGATTACGGTTAATGTAGTCAACAATGGCAGCCAAGGTTGTCGATTTACCCGAACCTGTTGGACCGGTAACCAGTACTAAACCTTTTTCTGCGTTAGCAATCTTTTTGAAGATCTCTGGCGCTTCTAGCTCTTCCAGTGTTGGAATGCTACTTGGGATGGTACGGAACACCGCCGCACAGCCACGAGATTGGTTGAAGGCGTTGACACGAAAACGGCCAACATTGTGCAATTCAAATGAGAAATCGACTTCGAGTTTTTCTTCGAATTCACTGCGCTGCGCATCGTTCATGATTTCAAAAACCAAACGGTGCACTTCTTGGTGTGTAAACGCTGGAATGCCCAGTTTTCTCACATCACCATCAATACGAACCATTGGTGGTACACCTGCAGAAAGATGTAGATCCGAAGCATTATGTTTTACACTAAAATCCAGTAACTCAGTGATATCCATTTAAAATCCTTAAGTCTAAAGTACAGCTATGAGTAGTATTCAACAAAACATTGAACATATCACCTCTCAAATTCGACACGACGAACAAAAATGTGGCCGTTCTCCAGAGTCAGTGCAACTTTTAGCAGTAAGCAAAACTAAACCTGTCAAGGCGGTTCTCGAAGCCTACCAATCAGGCCAAGTGGCGTTTGGTGAAAACTACGTCCAAGAGGGCGTCAGTAAAGTTCAGCACTTTGCCGAGCATTATCCAGATTATCGAATCGAATGGCACTTCATTGGGCCAATTCAGTCCAATAAATCACGTCCTGTCGCTGAACATTTCGATTGGGTTCACACCATTGATCGCGCTAAGATCGCTCAACGTTTAAATGACCAGCGCCCAAGTGAGCTAAAACCGTTACAAGTGCTGATTCAAGTAAACACCAGTGGTGAAGATTCTAAATCTGGCGTCAACGATGCAGAAATATTCGAGCTGGCTGAGTTGATTTCTCGCCTTCCAAACCTCACGTTAAGAGGGTTGATGTCGATTCCTGCTAACGTGCCAGATTACGAATCACAACTGCGAGCGTTCAAACAATTATCTGAACTTAAGCACAAGCTAGCTCAGCAGTACCCAGATGTCGACACGCTCTCTATGGGCATGAGCGGTGACATGGATGCTGCTATAGAAGCGGGCAGTACTATGGTTCGCATCGGCACCGCTATTTTTGGCGCACGAGACTACGGCAAACAGCAATAAAAGCGTATTGTTGCCAGACACTGTGAACTTGGGTCTGACGGCCTTTCTTTGGGCAGTCAGAGCAAAGTGGTGCGATTATACACCCGTGCGCACAACAAATTGTAAGAATTTATATTTGGAAATCAGACATATGGAACATAAAAAGATTGCCTTCATCGGCGCAGGGAACATGGTGAGAGCCATTGTCTCGGGTCTCGTCGCTAATGGCTACCCTGCTCAAAACATTATCGCAACCGCGCCATCTGAGACGCGCCGCCAGCCTCTTGAGCAAGACTTTGGTATCCGTACCACCAGCGATAACATCGCAGCAGCAACGGAAGCGGACGTGGTGGTATTGTCTGTGAAGCCACAAATGATGGAGGAAGTGTGTACACCACTGCAATCTATCGACTTCAGCAACAAACTGGTTATCTCTATCGCAGCAGGTATCAACTGTTCACGTTTGGATGGCATGTTAGCGAATAAGCTCAACTTGGTTCGCGTGATGCCAAACACACCATCCCAACTTGGTCTGGGTATGAGTGGTCTATATGCGCCTGAATCTGTATCAGAACAAGACAAAGCCTTCGCAACAGAACTAATGCAAGCATGCGGTAAGGTATGTTGGATTGGGCAAGAATCGGGCATCAACAACGTTATTGCAGCAGCAGGCAGTGCACCGGCGTACTTCTTCCTATTTATGGAAGCGATGCAAGCTGAAACGATTGCTCAAGGCTTCGATAAAGACACCGCACGCATGTTAGTTCAGCAAGCAGCACTTGGCGCTGCAAGCATGGTAGTGGAAAATCCAGAAACTGAACTTTCAACGCTACGCGAGAACGTGACATCAAAAGGTGGCACAACGGCAGAAGCGCTACGTACGTTCAACGAACATCAACTGTCTGATATTGTGGCGAAAGCAATGCAAGCTGCGGTTGCTCGCGCTGAAGAAATGGAAAAACTGTTTTAATTATCTGAACGGCACAACTAGGGCGTGTCGTTCTTTACTTGTTAAGGGTACCTTATGAATTCAATGAGTTTTCTCATCTCAACCCTATTTGACCTGTACATCATGGTCGTCATTTTGCGTATTTGGTTGCAAGCTGCCCGTGCAGATTTCTACAACCCATTCTCGCAGTTTATCGTTAAAGCAACACAGCCAGTTGTGGGGCCATTACGTCGAGTCATCCCTTCTGTCGGTGGTATCGATCTAGCGACAGTGCTTTTTGCTTACGTACTGTGCGTACTTAAGTTCGTTGCATTGATCCTGATTGCATCAAGTGGTTCGGTTTCTTTCAGTGCCGATTTCCTATTCCTAGGTTTGTTATCATTAGTTAAAGCCGCTGGAGGTTTGCTGTTCTGGGTTCTATTGATCCGTGCCATTCTAAGCTGGGTAAGCCAAGGTCGCAGCCCAATCGAGTACGTATTCCATCAATTAACAGAACCAATGCTCGCACCAATTCGCCGTATCCTACCTGCGATGGGTGGTTTTGATTTAAGCGTACTCGTATTGTTTATCGGTCTACAATTCGCGAACTTCCTAATGGGTGACGTGATTGGTCCAATCTGGTACCAACTATAATGTCAGCCGCCGTTTGGCTCGATGGCGAGGATGTCATTCTCAAACTCTATATTCAACCAAAAGCGAGCCGCGACAAGGTCGTCGGCTTGCATGGTGAAGAGCTTAAAATTGCCATCACCGCACCGCCTGTCGATGGTAAAGCGAATGCACACCTAACCAAGTTTTTAGCCAAACAATTTAAAGTTGCTAAAGGTTTGGTTCACATAGAAAAAGGTGAACTGGGACGTCATAAACAAATTCGGATAGAATCCCCAGTACAAATACCAACAGAAATTAAAGCCATCATTTGATGGCTTTTTATTTACGAAATTCGTACCAATAATAAAACGCCCGATTCGAGGAAGTGATAATGAGCAAATGGATTACCGCCCTATTGATCAGCCTTTTATCTTTACCAAGCATGGCAGGTCAGTTCAAAACCATGAAAGACATCGAAGTTCACTATGTTGCGTTTAACTCTACCTTTCTGACGTCAAAGATCGCTCGTAGCTACGACATCAAGCGTAATGGCTATAATGCAGTAGTGAACATCAGCGTATTAGACAGCGCCTCACTAGGTAAACCAGCAGTTGACGCAAAAATCACTGGTCAAGCGAAGAACTTGATTGGCCAAACGCAGAAACTCACCTTCCGAGAAGTAAAAGAAGGTAATGCGATTTACTACTTAGCTGAACTTGGCATTACCAACGAAGAAACTTTTACCTTCGATATTGACGTTAAAGCTGGAAACAAAGGCTCAGGTAAGCTTAAATTCACCCAGAAATTTTATGTCGAAGAGTAATTGGGTTGTGATGTTCTAAAAGCTTTTAGAACATCATAACTCTAGAACCAATTTAATCGGGGAGAACACTACGTTCTCCCTTTATCGCTACAGAAAGAGACGACCATGAAAAAGATAGTGCTAGCAACAGGCAACCAAGGCAAAGTTCGTGAGATGGCAGATCTGCTGTCTGACTTCGGTTTTGAAGTATTAGCGCAAAGTGAATTCAACGTATCTGAAGTAGCAGAAACTGGCACTACTTTCATCGAAAACGCGATCATCAAAGCTCGCCATGCAGCACAAGAAACGGGTCTTCCTGCGATTGCGGACGACTCTGGCTTAGAAGTCGATTTCTTGAAAGGCGCGCCTGGCATTTACTCTGCACGTTATGCAGGTGAAAAAGCCTCTGACCAAGAGAACCTAGAAAAGCTACTTAAAGCAATGGAAGGCGTACCAGAAGCAGAGCGCACCGCTCGTTTCCACTGCGTATTGGTTTTGATGCGTCATGAGAACGATCCAACCCCTATCGTTTGTCACGGTAAGTGGGAAGGTCGCATTCTAACTGAAGCACACGGTGAAAATGGCTTTGGCTACGACCCAATCTTCTTTGTTCCTGAAGACAACTGTGCGTCTGCCGAACTTGAGCCAGCACGTAAAAAACAACTGTCTCACCGCGGTAAAGCACTCAAATCGTTGTTTGCTCAACTGTCTGAGCAAGTGTCTCAGTAATCACGAGCGAATTAGACCATGTTAACGCCCCCAGCACTGAGCTTGTATGTACACATACCATGGTGTGTACAAAAGTGCCCATATTGCGACTTTAACTCTCACGCGCTCAAAGCCGAGACCCCAGAAGAAGAGTACATCAATGCCCTTCTTGAAGACTTGGATACCGATATTGAGAAATACCGCCTGAGCGAAGCACCACGTCCACTGCATTCAATCTTCATTGGTGGTGGTACGCCGAGTTTGATTTCGGCAGAAGGCATCGAGCGTCTACTTAAGGGCATTGAAGCGCGTATTCCGTTCAAGCCTGAAATAGAAATCACCATGGAAGCCAACCCAGGCACTATCGAAGCAGAACGTTTTGCTGGCTACCGCAAGGCTGGTGTAACGCGCATCTCTATCGGCGTGCAAAGCTTTGAGCAACAGAAGCTTGAGCGTTTGGGGCGCATTCACGGTCAAGACGAAGCCGTCAATGCCGCTAAGCTGGCACACCAAATCGGTTTGAACAGCTTTAACCTCGATCTCATGCACGGCTTACCAGATCAAAGCATCGAACAAGCCTTAGCAGATTTGGACAAAGCGATTGAGTTGGCGCCACCGCACCTGTCTTGGTATCAGCTGACCATCGAACCAAACACCATGTTCTACTACAAGCCACCGACTTTGCCAGATGACGATGACTTGTGGGATATCTTCGAGCAAGGACATGAGAAGCTCGCAACGGCAGGTTACGTTCAGTACGAGATTTCTGGTTACAGCAAGCCTAGCTATCAGTGTCAGCACAACCTAAACTACTGGCGCTTTGGTGACTACCTTGGCATTGGCTGTGGCTCACACGGCAAGCTGAGCTTTGCTGATGGTCGCATCGTTCGTACCACTAAGGTCAAACACCCACGTGGCTATTTGATGGCATACCAAAATATGGTGAAGCCGTACCTAGATAGTGAACAGCTTGTGGCTGATGAAGATCGTCCGTTTGAGTTCTTTATGAACCGTTTCCGCTTAATGGAAGCGTGCCCGAAACAAGACTACATCGATACGACAGGTCTTCCGTTGAGCTCAATTCAAGAGACTATCGATTGGGCGCTTGAGATGAGCTATCTGAGTGAAACAGAGACTCACTGGCAAATTACCGAGAAAGGTAAGCTGTTCCTGAATGACTTGCTTGAAGCCTTTATGGTGGAAGAGGAATAAGAGCAGATTCGAGATTTGGGAACGGACTGTGTCCTAAAGAACGCTTCACTCCGAGAGATTCGCTGAAACGGCTATGGATATATTCGACCAAGCCAATACAGCCTTTGTCTCTGCTAAAAATAACAAAGGGTTGGCGCACAAACGCCAACCCTTTCTTTTATTCGTTGTAACACTTCTTTCTCTAAAGCCTCTAAAACGAAGCGATTCCAAAGGACGCGATCCGTTCTCGCTTCTCGTCTCTTTTCCTTAGAAAATCGAACGACCAATACGCTCTGAAAGTAACTCAAGCGCTTTAGTACCTGCCAACGAGTTACCCGAAGCATCAAGCTCCGGAGACCATACTGCAATCGTCATCTCACCTGGGACAATAACGATGATGCCACCACCGACACCAGATTTACCCGGCATACCAACGCGGTATGCAAATTCACCAGCACCATCGTACAAACCACACGTGGCCAATAGCGCATTCAACTGTTTTGTCTGCACCGCCGAGACCACTGATTTACCCGTTTGTACCGATGTGCCTTTATTCGCTAAGTAGCTAAAGGTCTTTGCCAAATCCACACAACTCATCTTTAAAGCGCAGGCATGGAAGTAGTTTTGCAATACCGGAATAACCTCGTTTTCAAAGTTACCAAATGAGCGCATCAGGTAAGCAATCGCAGCGTTGCGGTCGCCATGCATCATTTCTGAAGCCGCTACGACTTTGTCATACACGATATGAGTATCACCAGATAACTGACGAGCAAATTCCAATAGACGCTGACGCGGCGCTGAGAGACGACTTTGCAGCAAATCAGCAACTACAATAGCACCGGCGTTAATGAACGGGTTACGTGGGATGCCCAGCTCCATCTCTAACTGGATCATCGAGTTAAACGCCTGACCAGAAGGCTCTTTACCTACACGAGACCAGATCTCTTCTTGCTTGTACAAGCACATAGCCAGAGTCAGGCTCAACGCTTTTGAGATCGACTGAATCGAAAACGACTCTTCTGCATCGCCCGCTTTAATCACTTCACCTTCATTGGTGTATACCGCAATACCCAGTTTGGTATTGGGTACTTTTGCCAATGCGGGAATGTAATCGGCGACTTTTCCTTGACCAATTAAAGGGCGAACTTCCGCTAGAATGTCTGTCAAAATTTGCGCTGTAGGTTTCATCTTCTACCTTCTTGTCACAAGAACCCAAATGGCTGAGTTCAGAGGTAAAAAAAGCCAACGCGGACGTTGGCTTTTCCATGGAATTTATTCGACTCAAGTCGATTATGGTTTTATTGCCACAATGATGTTGCGGTTGATGGACTGATCAACACGGTGAAGATAACCGATGTAAGGCTCTTCTGAAAGTACCTTCCACCCTTGCTCTTCAAATAATGCCGCCACGTCCTTCCATTTCAGAGTGAACTCATTGAAAGACAGCACGACCGAACCTTGCTTTTTCAGCACCACTTTCCATGCAGGCAGAGCTTCTTGTAACAGCTCCAGAGGGCTACGATTCAATTTGCTGTCTTTTGCGTTTTTGCTACCGTGTTGCACACCGTAAGGCAAATCAGACACCATCACATCAACAGAGTTCTTCTTAACCACTTGATCGGCAATTCGCGTGTCTGCTGAATACAGCTTCATCGTCTGAAGATTACCTTTGTTGTACTCTTCTTTCTCTGACGCGGCTTCAACCACGAAACCATCGGCCACCTTCTTACCACCAGAAGTGCGCTTTTCTTTGCTCACTTTGTGCTTGAAGCGACCGTTCTTCATAAACTTAACGATGAAGGTTTGGATCTCTTGTACCCATTTCTGGTTGATCTCCACACCCACTACATTAAAGCCGTGGATCAAACCTTCAAACAGAGTTGTACCCTTACCACACATTGGATCCATCAGCGTTAATTGAGCACTATCCGTATTGGACGCACTCACGCCTAAGTTCACCATCAAACGCGTAAACTGTTCATTCGTTTTACCGGTGTAACGTAGGATCTGGCTCATGCTCTCAGGGAAAGTATTGAATGCAGGCGCCTGAATCGGACGTAATAAGCCATCTTCACGCACTTCAAATAGCGCATAGTAGATAGATGACGCGGCAATTTTACCGGATTGCTGATCGCTTAACGCGTCTTCACAAGAGAACACGAGCGCAGCAGGTAAGCCGACGTCTTTGTTACCAATTTCAGTCACTTCAACACCTTCAGAAGCCAAAATTGCTTTTAGCTCGGAACATGCAATGGTCATTGCGCTATCAAAGTAAATTCGGTTGTGACCCGGATTCGCTAATATCGCGTAGTGGTACATCTACTGGCTCCTTAGTTATGCAGTGCGCTTGAATTTAATATCCCATACACCGTGACCTAGACGGTGACCACGAGCCTCGAACTTAGTCAGTGGACGCTCTTCAGGGCGAGGGATGAAATCACCGCCTTCTGCAATGTTTTCGAAACCAGGTGCTTGGTTCATGATTTCAATCATGTGTTCAGCGTAGTTTTCCCAGTCAGTCGCCATATGGAAGATACCTTCGTTAGGGATAAGCTTCTGGCGAACCATTTCAGCGAACTCGAGTTGTACGATACGACGCTTGTGGTGACGCTTTTTGTGCCATGGGTCTGGGAAGAACAATTGCAGCGTTGCTAGGCTGCCATTTGGGATCATGTGTTCGAATACTTCTACCGCATCGTGACACATTACGCGTAGGTTCGTGATACCCGCTTCGCGTGCGTCAGCAAGACAAGCACCAACGCCTGGACTATGAACTTCGATACCGATGAAGTTTTTCTCTGGCGCGTTCTTTGCCATTTCAACCAATGAAGCGCCCATACCAAAACCGATCTCAAGCACTACTGGGTTATCGTTACCAAATACTTCTTTCCAATCAAGAAGTTCTGCTTTGTAATCGATACCCATTGTTGGCCAGCATTCGTTCATCGCACTTTCTTGGCCCTTGGTTAGACGACCTTCGCGACGCACGAAACTGCGGATTTTACGGATCATTTTTCCGTCTTCGTTGTATTCGTTAGTGGTTACTTCACTCATTGATTTTGCCTGCACATTGATTAATCAAAGCGGGGATTATCCAAAGAATTCACTTAGGTGCAAGTATTTGTTGAGCTATCGGACTATAGCAGCCCAAAAGCAAACAAATCAGACACAATATCCCCACAGTTTATCTGTTGTACTTACACCACAATCTGTGGTGCAATTTTGCTCCTAACCAATAATAGAATACAGAGCAAGTCGTGACACCTTTCGCAAACGCCATCTTAGAATGGTATGACGCATATGGAAGAAAAGAGCTTCCATGGCAACAAAACAAGACCGCGTATAGTGTCTGGTTGTCTGAAATCATGCTTCAGCAAACTCAGGTCACTACGGTTATTCCTTATTACCAGCGTTTTTTAGAACGCTTTCCGACTGTCGTCGATCTCGCGAATGCTGAGCAAGATGAAGTACTGCACCTTTGGACCGGCTTAGGTTATTACGCACGTGCTCGCAATCTTCATAAAGCGGCTAAAGAAGTCGCCCATAAATATAATGGCGAGTTTCCATTAGATATTGAGCAAATGAACGCACTGCCGGGTATTGGTCGTTCAACCGCAGCCGCAGTACTCTCCTCTGTCTATAAACAGCCACATGCGATATTGGACGGCAACGTAAAGCGCACGCTTTCACGCTGCTTTGCTGTTGATGGATGGCCGGAACAAAAGAAAGTTGAAAATCAATTGTGGGAAATCGCAGAAACGCACACGCCACAAACAGACGTCGACAAGTACAATCAAGCCATGATGGATATGGGTGCCATGATGTGTACTCGCAGCAAGCCTAAGTGCACCTTGTGCCCAGTCAGCGATCTTTGTGTCGCAAAGAAACAAGGTAATGTGCTTGATTATCCGGGTAAGAAGCCGAAAAAAGACAAACCGGTTAAGCAAACACGTTTCGTTATGCTGCATCACAAAAATGGTGATAGTCACGAAGTGTGGTTAGAGCAAAGACCGCAGACGGGAATTTGGGGCGGACTCTTTTGTTTCCCACAAACTGAGCATATTGATGTAGAGAGCGATATTGAATTACTACTGGAACAACGTGGTATTCAAACTGACGATATTAGACATCAAGAAACTCTGATTACGTTTCGTCATACATTCAGCCATTATCACCTCGATATCACGCCGATTTTGATTGACCTGTCAAAGCAACCCAATGTGGTGATGGAAGGTAACAAAGGTCTTTGGTATAACTTATCTAAACCTGAAGAAGTCGGTTTGGCTGCGCCAGTAAAACTGCTACTGGAAGCGCTACCCCACGAACTTCGTTAATTAATTGCAAGGAGTCATTATGAGCCGCACTGTTTTTTGTGCTCGACTAAAGAAAGAAGGCGAAGGTCTAGACTTTCAACTTTACCCAGGTGAACTAGGTAAACGCATTTTCGATAACATCTCGAAAGAAGCTTGGGCTCAATGGCAACAGAAACAAACGATGTTGATCAACGAGAAGAAGCTCAACATGATGGATCCAGAGCACCGTAAACAGCTTGAAACAGAAATGGTGAACTTCCTTTTCGAAGGCAAAGAGGTTCATATTGAAGGCTACACGCCACCAAGCGAATAAATCAAACTTGTTTTAAAACAATGACATCACAACCAAACTTGTGATGTCATTTTTATATTCGAGCCGAAAAAGCTACCTAAATAATTATGAAAAAAATTGCCTTTATCGTTACTGCCCTTTTAATGGCAGGTTGCAGCCGTGAGTTTGTCGAAAAAATTTATGACGTTGATTACGAGCCGACGAACCGCTTTGCGAACAACCTAGCTGAGCT
The DNA here is from genome assembly GCF_026241575.1 of Vibrio sp. Sgm 5. NCBI lineage: Bacteria > Pseudomonadati > Pseudomonadota > Gammaproteobacteria > Vibrionales > Vibrionaceae > Vibrio > Vibrio sp. Sgm 5. Next base: position 7,687 of record NZ_JAPHPY010000063.1, on the reverse strand, counting down.
GCCAGGACAATTCGAAAAAGACACCGATGCTTTAGATGCGTTGATCAGCAGCTTCTCAGGAAACATCAAAAAGCGCTGGGGCCAACGCGAGGTAAAGGTTGCAGGTAAAAGCAATTACGTAAAATACATCGATAACTACTTAAGTCGTGCCGAGGTCGATTTCCAAAAAGGTGTGATAACCATCGAAACGGTTTCTCCGACGGAGCCACAAAAGCACCTGAAAAACGCCATCATCACGACACTTTTAACCCCAGATGATCCAGCCAATGTCGATCTATTCTCTTCTAAAGAGATCAAATTAGAAGGACAGCCATTTCTTTACAATCAGGTCGTTGATCAAGACAAAAAGCCCATTCAATGGTCATGGCGCGCGAATCGCTTTGCCGATTACTTGATTGCTAACCAAGTAAAAACCAAAGACGTTGACTTTAAAAAAGCCTACTACGTTGAAATTCCAATGGTGGAAGACCATTTCTCACAACGCAGTTACCAATATGCAGATATCGTGCGTCGTGCGTCGAAAAAATACGACATCCCTGAAGATCTAATTTACGCCATCATCAAAACCGAAAGTAGCTTTAACCCGTATGCAGTAAGCTGGGCCAACGCCTATGGTTTGATGCAAGTAGTTCCAAAAACAGCCGGCCGTGATGTTTTTAAATTGGTGAAGAACCGGTCAGGTCAGCCTAGTCCTGAATATTTGTTTAACCCAGAAAACAATATTGATACCGGAACGGCTTACTTTTACATTCTAAAAAATCGTTATTTGAAAGATGTCCAGCATCCAACATCTTTGGAGTACAGCATGATTTCCGCTTACAACGGCGGAACTGGTGGTGTTTTGAACACTTTCCATCGCACCGATCGCAAACGTGCAATGAAAGATTTAAATTCTTTACAGCCAAATCAAGTTTATTGGGCGTTAACAAAGAAACACCCGAACGCTGAAGCACGCCGATACCTAGAAAAAGTTACAAATTTCAAAAAGGAATTTAACGCAGGGTAAACTTTTTCTCGACAGTTGAATAAAAATCGTTCGAACAACCACTTTTTTGAAATTATTTAAAAAAAGTGGTTGACGCAAAGCGGGAAAATCCGTTTAATAGCGCTCCGTTGCCCGGATAGCTCAGTCGGTAGAGCAGAGGATTGAAAATCCTCGTGTCGGTGGTTCGATTCCGCCTCCGGGCACCACAATTTCTAAATTGTTGGTGCCTAGCACGAACAGTTAGTAAAAGAATACGGTATGCCGACTTAGCTCAGTAGGTAGAGCAACTGACTTGTAATCAGTAGGTCACCAGTTCGATTCCGGTAGTCGGCACCATTCTTTTGCCTCGATAGCTCAGTCGGTAGAGCAGAGGATTGAAAATCCTCGTGTCGGTGGTTCGATTCCGCCTCGAGGCACCATATTTGGTGCGCTTGCTTAAAGTAAGACACAAACAGAATAGTTCCTCCTTAGCTCAGTTGGTAGAGCGACGGACTGTTAATCCGCAGGTCACTGGTTCAAGTCCAGTAGGAGGAGCCAACTTCTAGGATTTCATGTAAATGAGATTCTAAAAATGAAGAGTCTAACTCTTCTAAAAAGAATAAAGTGTGCCGACTTAGCTCAGTAGGTAGAGCAACTGACTTGTAATCAGTAGGTCACCAGTTCGACTCCGGTAGTCGGCACCATTCTTTTGCCTCGATAGCTCAGTCGGTAGAGCAGAGGATTGAAAATCCTCGTGTCGGTGGTTCGATTCCGCCTCGAGGCACCATATTTGGTGCACTTGCTTACAGTAAGACACAAACAGAATAGTTCCTCCTTAGCTCAGTTGGTAGAGCGACGGACTGTTAATCCGCAGGTCGCTGGTTCGAGCCCAGCAGGAGGAGCCAATTTAGAAAGCCAAGTCTTCGGACTTGGCTTTTTTCTTATCTGCAATATCCAAAACTCTCCCCCTATTTTCTAGTTCCGTCGAAACTTCTCCCTCAACGCCTTCAAGAAACAACCCTATTAACGTCTAGTTCATTTGATATAAAACACTTATTTCACGCTAAAAATTTAATCCAAATCATAGTTTCATCACTCGCAGATAGGCGCGTGTATACAAGTTCAATAATATGAATTTATTATTACGCCCCTTTATAAGCTATGCATTGCATAGTACGAACACGCTTTGTGAGCTAACTATGAAATTAAAAACTCAAGCCTATTTATTATCGGCCATCATACTAATTGCCCTGCTTGCATTAACTGCAACGGGTCTTTGGACACTTCGCGTCGCAAGTAACCTTGATAACAAAGCTCGAGTGACAGAGCTATTCAAGAGTGCTTATAGCATTCTAACTGAAGTAGAGAAAATGGCGGTAGAAGGCAAAATGCCTGAAGATGAGGCTAAAGCACTCGCGACTCGCCTACTTCGCAACAATATCTACAAAGACAACGAATACGTTTATGTTGCTGATGAGAACATGTTATTTGTGGCAGCCCCTTTAGACCCTCAATTGCATGGCACTAGCTTCCATGACTTTCGAGACGGTGATGGCAATAGTGTCGGTCAGCTGATCTTGGACGTGCTAGGTCGTAAGACAGGCCAAATCGTTGAATACACCTGGACACAAAAATTGCCTGACGGCACCATCGAAGAAAAACACTCGATTGCAGAAAAAACACCACATTGGAACTGGGTTGTAGGTACCGGCATTGGATTCAATGAAGTAAATGCACGTTTCTGGTCTACTGCACAATGGCAGCTAACCCTATGTCTTGTTATCGCTGGCGCAATCCTAGGTGGCTTGATCATCTCTATTCGCAAGATGCTTAACCTTCTTGGTGGTGAGCCGAATGACGTTCGTGAGGCGGTTCAGGCCGTCGCTCAGGGTAATATCCAAACCAGCTTTGAATACACAGCCCCTAAAGACAGTATCTATGGTGCGGTGCAAGAGATGAGTCAATCGTTAGCTAAGATGGTCACCAATCTAGACGCGTCAATGCACGCATTACGTTCAGAGCTATCAGCGGTAGAATCGCGCTCTAACTCTATTGCTGATTTGACCATGTCTCAGCAGCAATCGACGGCGATGATCGCAACAGCGATGACAGAAATGGCTTCTTCAGCCAACCATGTTGCAAGTTCGGCAAGTGACACGGCACATAACACCGATGAAGCAGACAAGCAGAGCCAACACACGCAATCATTGATCCACAGTACGGTAGATAATATTCAAGGCTTGGCGACCCAGCTCAATACAGCCAGTAAAGCCGTTGCGGATCTTGACCAAGATGTTAACAGTATTGTGAAAGTTCTCGACGTAATCGGCGACATTGCTGAGCAAACTAACCTACTGGCGTTGAATGCCGCCATTGAAGCAGCTCGTGCGGGTGAACAAGGTCGAGGCTTTGCGGTAGTAGCAGACGAGGTTCGCAACCTAGCAGGACGCACACAAGACAGCACAAAAGAGATTCAACAGATGATTTCTAACCTTCAGGAAGGTTCGCGTAACGCTATCCATACGATGGAGATTTGTGCCGAAACTAGCGAAAGCACAGTAACCGAGTCTATGAACGCCTCAGAAGCGCTACAACAGATAGTAACTGCACTAGAGTCCATCACGGCCATGAGCCAGCAAATCGCAACAGCAGCCGCTGAGCAGACTCAGGTAAGTGATGATATTGCGCATCGCATTAACCTTATCGAAGAAAGCGGTAGCCAGCTCAACACGGTAGTCACAGAAAGCCAATCAAGCACACAGACATTGGCGTCTTTAGCGAATGAGCTTGAAGGTTGGGTGAACAAGTTCTCAGTAAAGCACTAGTTTAAAGTCAATTGTTCAATAAAAAGCACGTTTTCGGACGTGCTTTTTTGTTTTTATGGTATTTATTTAGCAAGCGAACTCATGCTCCTATCATAATCAAGGCTTAAAATATGGTGCATTCCTGTTAAAAACGCATAAAAACAGCCCACTCCGAGCACAAATTCATCAAACGATATTTTATTTTAATTTTATTGTTGACGTGAAAGCGGAAAAGCCTTTTAATACACCTCGTCGCCCGGATAGCTCAGTCGGTAGAGCAGAGGATTGAAAATCCTCGTGTCGGTGGTTCGATTCCGCCTCCGGGCACCACAATTTAAAATTGTTGGTGTCTTACACGAACAATAAAAAGAATAACGGTACGCCGACTTAGCTCAGTAGGTAGAGCAACTGACTTGTAATCAGTAGGTCACCAGTTCGATTCCGGTAGTCGGCACCATTTATTCTTAAACAAGATAATTCCTCCTTAGCTCAGTTGGTAGAGCGACGGACTGTTAATCCGCAGGTCACTGGTTCAAGTCCAGTAGGAGGAGCCATCTTTCAGTTAGTAAGTCGATTACTTATTAACGAAAATGTGCCGACTTAGCTCAGTAGGTAGAGCAACTGACTTGTAATCAGTAGGTCACCAGTTCGATTCCGGTAGTCGGCACCACTTAATAAAATCTGTTCCTCCTTAGCTCAGTTGGTAGAGCGACGGACTGTTAATCCGCAGGTCACTGGTTCAAGTCCAGTAGGAGGAGCCATATTATAAAAAGCCGCATCACTTGATGCGGCTTTTTTGCATCTGAAGAAAACTCACAGCTCCCCTCTTCATCTACCTTTATCTCAATAAACAAAAAGCCAGGTGATATACCCAGCTTCCGTCTTTGTCTCGTGAGAAGGTTAGCTCAAACCTCCAAGGCAGATATACTTCGTCTCTAGGTACTCATCGATACCTTGTTTAGCACCCTCACGACCAATGCCAGATTCTTTGATACCACCAAACGGCGCAACTTCCGTAGAGATAATCCCTTCGTTTATCCCTACCATGCCGTATTCCAAACCTTCACTAAATCGGATAATGCGTTTCAAGCTATCGGTATAGAAGTAGCAAGCTAAACCATACTCGGTGTCATTCGCCATCGAGAGCACTTGTTCATCGTCATCAAAACTAATGACTGGCAAAACCGGACCAAACAACTCTTGTTGCACGATCGCCATACCTTGTTCGACATCATCTAAGATAACAGGCTCCATAAAGCGCCCAGTGAGTTTTTGAGGCTGGTTAAGTATTGTTGCTCCTTCTTGTACTGCCTGATCGACTACCGCCTCTAGACGATGCTTAGAAGCCATAGTGATAACAGGACCAAGGGTTGTATTTTCCTCAAGACCATTACCGACCGCCAGGCTTGCCACTTTATCAAGAAGCTTAGTTAAGAACGCCTCTTTCACACTTTGATGTACATACAAGCGGTTGGTACACACACAGGTTTGTCCAGCATTACGAAACTTGGAAGCAATTAAGCCATTCGCTGCAGCTTCTAAATCTGCATCCTCAAAAACAATAAAAGGTGCGTTACCACCCAATTCCATAGAAGCGGCTTTAACCGTATCACTTGCTTGTTTCATTAAGATCTTACCGACACGTGTCGAACCAGTGAAAGAGATCTTCTTAATACGCGGATCGGTACTTAATACCAAACCGAACTCTGCCGCCTGTTCAGAAACAACGGTAGACAATAGAGCTTTGGGGATACCAGCCCGATGAGCAAGCTCCACCACAGCCAGAGCAGTCAAAGGCGTTAATTCAGAAGGTTTAATGATCATCCCACATCCCGCAGCCAGAGCAGGAGCCGCTTTTCGAGTGATCATTGCAATAGGGAAGTTCCATGGTGTAATCGCTGTACACACGCCGACAGGTTGTTTGATGGTAGAGAGGCGTCTATCTACCACTGGGGCTGGAATAACCTCACCATAAGTGCGTTTAGCCTCTTCTGCGAACCATTCAACAAAAGATGCGCCGTATGCGACTTCTCCACGACTTTCAGTAAGGGGTTTACCTTGTTCTAAAGTAATGATGTTCGCGATGTCTTCCGTATGCTCTACAAGTAATTGGAACCACTTTTTTAGGGAAGCTGAACGTGCTTTAGCGCTGAGTTTTGCCCACTCAACTTGAGCCGATTTGCACGCTTCTATTTGCACATCTAACTCATCCAAAGAGCTAGGCTTTAAGCGAATCAGTTCTTGCTCAGTCGCAGGGTTAATAACGGCAATCCCATCTTGAGAAGACAGGCTTTCGAATAAGACTCTTAGCGTTTCACTTTTTATCTGCTGCATCATTAGGTTGTACTCCCATAAGAACCTTTACTAGGTTAATCCTTCTGACAAATAAGAGTAAAGCAAACAAAGTTTTCTTCAGCGTAAATATGAGAAGTGATGACCCAGTAGGGTTAGCCGGTGATACCGATAAGAGACACCAACAAAGATAGCTATTATTGAAGAAGGTAACCATTTGATGGGTCATAAGCTTGGTGTTATTGAATGCCCCACTCCTTGATAGATAAAGCATTAGAGGGCATCTCAAACGTAACCAAATGACAGAGTAGATTTTCAATAAGGGTGGATAGACTAGGGGCGTATATCTGAATAAATAGTTGGGCTTGTAGGCTACAGACAAAACCTTGCGAGCCTTACTTTCCTATAAACGAAAATCATATTCCCTAAAACGGTAAAAGCTAGCACGAAGGCTGAATTTCTAGATAAGTGTTGAAGCGGCTGAGCTTGCGCTCAATTGGACTCGCACACGAGCGGGACTCGTTAGTCGCAGACCAAAATAATATCGTAAATACGAAAAGACCCCGGCATTTCTGCTGAGGTCTGGAATAAGTGGCTGACGGCCGGGGTTGCGGGCAACCGGGCCTCATTCCCTGAAAGGGAACATTTTTGAGCTTTAAAACGACAAAACCCAGTCCGAAGACTGAGTTTTTAAATAAGTGGCGGAGCGGCTGGGCTTGCACACAAGCGGGACTCGTTGGTCGTAGACCAAAATAATATCGTAAATACAAAAAGACCCCAGCATTTCTGCTGAGGTCTGGAATAAGTGGCTGACGGCCGGGGTTGCGGGCAACCGGGACTCATTCCCTGAAAGGGAACATTTTTGAGCTTTAAAACGACAAAACCCAGTCCGAAGACTGGGTTTTTAAATAAGTGGCGGAGCGGCTGGGCTTGCACACAAGCGGGACTCGTTGGTCGTAGACCAAAATAATATCGTAAATACAAAAAGACCCCAGCATTTCTGCTGAGGTCTGGAATAAGTGGCTGACGGCCGGGGTTGCGGGCAACCGGGACTCATTCCCTGAAAGGGAACATTTTTGAGCTTTAAAACGACAAAACCCAGTCCGAAGACTGGGTTTTTAAATAAGTGGCGGAGCGGACGGGACTCGAACCCGCGACCCCCGGCGTGACAGGCCGGTATTCTAACCAACTGAACTACCGCTCCGCACTGGTTAGACTCTTGAGTCTAAATAAGAACCTGGCGATGTCCTACTCTCACATGGGGAAACCCCACACTACCATCGGCGCTACTTTGTTTCACTTCTGAGTTCGGAATGGAATCAGGTGGGTCCAAAGCGCTATGGTCGCCAAGCAAAATTCTTTACGTTTTGTTTTAAGCTTTGATTTAAAGCGTAAAACAAACAGTAAATGGTGCTGATACCCAGAATCGAACTGGGGACCTCATCCTTACCAAGGATGCGCTCTACCGACTGAGCCATATCAGCACATTATCTGTGTCCGTGAGGACTAAAAAAGCCCGCTTTTTCAAACGGGCTCTCTTAACTTTTGTCTTCACCTTCTTAAAAAGGCAAAAACTAAATTTAAAGCCTGGCGATGTCCTACTCTCACATGGGGAAACCCCACACTA